>NZ_JBHTSF010000072.1:0-44688 GCF_042795295.1 Streptomyces sp. NPDC056486 | reverse complement strand
CCGTGCAGGTGCGGGGCCCCATCGACGTACAGCCTCAGAAGATCAGTCGTACTCGGAAGGTCAGTGACCGCCCGGTGCCTTCGCCGGGTTCGTGCCCTCGGCGGCCGCCGACTCGCTGTAGATGTCCGGCTCCAGGTAGATCACGCGGGCGATCGGGACCGCCGCGCGGATGCGCTCCTCGGCGGCGTTTATGGCGGCGGCCACCTCGGCGGCCGTGTCGTCGTGCTGCACGGCGACCTTGGCGGCGACGAGGAGCTCCTCGGGGCCGAGGTGCAGCGTGCGCATGTGGATGACGCGGGTGACCGTGTCGCCGTCGACCAGGGCCTTCTGGATCTTCTCAACCTCGTCCGTGCCCGCGGCCTCGCCCAGGAGCAGGGACTTGGTCTCCGCGGCCAGGACGATCGCGATCAGGATGAGCAGGATGCCGATGCAGAGCGTGCCGATGCCGTCCCAGACGCCGTCGCCCGTGCCGAGCGCCAGGCCGACGCCGATCAGGGCGAGGACGAGACCGACAAGGGCGCCCAGGTCCTCCAGGAGCACGACGGGCAGCTCGGGGGCCTTGGCGCGGCGGACGAACTGCGTCCACGAGAGGCTGCCGCGCGTCTGGTTCGACTCCTTTATGGCCGTACGGAAGGAGAAGCTCTCGGCGATGATCGCGAACACCAGGACGCCGACCGGCCAGTACCAGTGCTCGATCTCGTGCGGGTGCTTGATCTTCTCGTAGCCCTCGTAGATCGCGAACATGCCGCCGACCGAGAAGAGCACGATGGAGACCAGGAAGGCGTAGATGTAGCGCTCGCGGCCGTACCCGAAGGGGTGCTGCGGGGTCGCCTCGCGCTGCGCCTTCTTGCCGCCGAGGAGCAGCAGCCCCTGGTTGCCGGAGTCCGCGAGCGAGTGCACGCTCTCGGCGAGCATCGACGACGAGCCACTGAAAATGAACGCGACGAACTTCGCCACCGCGATCGCGAGGTTCGCGGCGAGTGCCGCGACAATCGCCTTTGTTCCGCCTGACGCGCTCATGTGTGCCCGTTGTCCCTTCGCCTACGTACTCGGCTGCGTGATCGCCTGCGTACGTTCGTCGTCCACCGTCGGCAGCGCTGCTTTGCCCGCCCTTTGCGGTGGGTCATTGTTGCAGCACGCGGCGCTGGTGGTGAGTCAGGCCACCACAGTGGCGCGGAAGACCATGCCGACTCCGGACACTTCGGCCTTTTCGTCCGCGGGTACGAACACGGACTGTCCGGGCGTGAGTTCCCCGGCGTCACCCACGCTGACCGAGCCCGCGACGCAGAGCAGGATCTGCGGTGTGGCGGCCGTGAGGTCGTGCGGCGCCGCGCCGTCGGGCAGGACGAAGCGGGAGAGGCGGAACTCGTCGATCGGCGTGGAGTAGATCTCTTCGCCGTCGGGCGTCGCCTCCGGGCGCAGGACGCCGGGGTCGGTCGGCTCGAAGCGGACGATGCGCAGGAGCTCGGGTACGTCGACGTGCTTGGGGGTCAGGCCGCAGCGCAGCACGTTGTCCGAGTTCGCCATGATCTCGACGCCGAGGCCGTCGAGGTAGGCGTGCGGGACTCCGGCGCCGAGGAACAGGGCCTCGCCGGGCTGGAGCCGGACGTGGTTGAGGAGCATCGCCGCGATGACGCCCGGGTCGCCGGGGTAGTGGTGCGCGATGCCCGCGTACGGGGCGTAGGCGCCGCCAAGACGCTCGGCGGCCTCGGTGACCTCGGTGACGGTCGCGGCCATCTCCTCGGGGTCCGCGGTCAGGACTGCCGTCAGGACCTCGCGCAGAGCGCCGTCCTTGGGCTTGGCGTGCAGGAGGTCGACGTACGGCTTCACGGAGTCGACACCGAGACCGGCAAGGAGGTCCGCTGCCTCTACGGGGTCGCGGAAGCCGCAGAGGCCGTCGAACTCCGTGAGCGCGCAGATCAGTTCGGGCTTGTGGTTGGCGTCCTTGTAGTTGCGGTGCGGGGCGTCGATCGGGACGCCGCGGCGCTCCTCGTCCTCGTAACCCTCCCTGGCCTCCTCCAGATTCGGGTGCACCTGGAGGGAGAGCGGGGCGCCCGCAGCGAGGATCTTGAGGAGGAAGGGCAGGCGCGGGCCGAACTTGGTGACCGCCGCCCTGCCGAGCTCGTGTCCCGGGTCCTGGTCGATGACCTGGTCGAGCGGGCCGCGCCCGGTGCGCGAGGGGGCGCCGGGGTGGGCGCCCATCCACATCTCGGCCTGCGGCTCACCGGTCGGCTCTACGCCGATGAGCTCCGCGATGGCGGTGGTGGAACCCCAGGCGTAGGGGCGGATGGTGTTGGTGAGGCGGTCCACGGAGGGGGTCTCCCTTACTTACTTACGTACGCGGTGCGGATCCGGGGTCATGAACGGGCTGTGGTCATGATCCGTCCCTCGGGGCGAGCGCCAGGTAAACGGCGGCGAAATCCGTGACGGCGATCAGTTCCGCGAGGGATTCCAGGTCGTCGCCGTCCTCCGGCTCGAGCTCGCTGATCGCGATGTCGTGGCCGTGCGCGAGCTCGCGGGCCGTGGGCGCGGCGCTGAGGCCTCCCGCGTCCACCGGGCGGTCGCGGAGCAGGACGACGCGGGCGCGCAGCTGCTGCGCGTCCTCGACGCGGTCGCGGAAGAAGTCATCGCCGCCGTCGCCATCGGCGCTCGGGGCGAGGTTGCCTGCGAGCAGGGCGCCGTGCGCGGGCAGTGACTCGGGCAGCTCGCCCGCGACCGCCGGGTGTCCGGCAAGCTCGGCGAGCGTGGCGGCGAAACGCCGGCCGACGGGGCCCGCGAGCCGACCCTCGGTCCAGATCACCGGGAGGGCGTCGGCGAGTTCGGCGGCGAGCGTCTTGGCGGGGTTGCTGTACGTCGCGATGACCGGGCCGCAGCGTTCGGCGACGCTGTCGAGGCGGTCGGCGATCTTCTCCAGGGTCTCGGCCGGTGCGGTGATCAGGCCGGTGCGGTCCAGGAGGATGAGGAGCGGGGTGAGCAGGGCCCAGAGGGTGGCGGGGGCGGACGCGGCGGCCTCGTCGCTCACGCGGCGCGCCTCGTACGTCCCTGACGCGCGCTCTCCGTCGTGCGGGGCTTCGTACTCCCCGTACGGAGAGGTGGCCATCGCGACCGTGAGGCCGTGCGTGCCTTCGACGCCCTCGGCCAGCGGGGAGCGGGCGGGGGCGACGGCGACGACCGTGCAGCCGCGGCGGTAGGCCTGCTCGGCGAGGAGTTCGAGGCCCGGCTCCGTGCCGTCCGGGGTGGCGACGAGCAGCAGGTCCAGGGGGCCCGCCCAGCCGGGGAGCGCCCAGCGCAGGGCGCCTGCCGCGGGAGCCACGCCGGTGGGGGCGAGGCGGATCACGGGGCAGCCCGCGCCCGCGAGGGTGCCGAGCAGGTCGGCCACGCAGGTGGCTGCGGTGCCGGGGCCCGCGATCAGGATGGCGCGGGGGCGGCCGTCCGGCTTGAGCTGCGTGAGCCCGGCCTCCGTGGCGTGCCGGACCGCGGTGCGTACGCGTGCGCCTGCCTCCGCGGCGCCGCGGAGGAGGCCGCGGCGGTCGGCCACGGCAAGGGCTTCGGGGGCGTCAAGCAGCGATTCGTCGAGCATGGGGTCGGGCCTCCGATTCGCCGGGCGGCGGGGTGCGGGGCGCCGCCGGTCGCTCATCTTGTCGTTGCGCCGGGCCTTGCGCGGCCGTACGCGGGCCTCGCGGTCGCCTTGCGCGGCCTTTCTTTGCTCATTGCGCAGGCCTGGCGAGGGCCTTACGCGGGGCGGCGGGCCTCGTCGACGAGGAGTACGGGGATGTCGTCGCGGACGGGGTACGCGAGGCCGCATTCCTTGCCGTCCGCGGTGCAGATCAGCTCCGCGTCCGCCTCCTTGAGGGGGGCGTGGCAGGCCGGGCAGGCGAGGATCTCCAGGAGGCCGGCTTCGAGCGGCATGGGGTGGGTCCCTTCGAGTGGGTGGGGTAAGGAATGTCGCCTGCTCAGCCTACCGCCGGGGCTGGCCCCTGGGCCTTGGGCTCGTGTACGGCCGGGGCTGCGCCCCAGGGCCCCTGGGTGGGGCTCGGCGTCGTACTTTCCCTGCGGGCCGGTGGGCAGGTTTGTGCCCACCCTTCCCCAAGCTCTCGACTCCGCTCGAGCAGGGGAGACCCCACTCGCCTTGCGGAACGCCTGCCCACAAACCTGCCCACAAACGGCGCCGCGGGCCCTTCGGTCAGGCCCTGATGATTGACAGGGCCTCGTCCCTTGCCCTGGTCATGGTGGGTTCGTCCTTGGCCTCTACGTTCAGGCGAAGGAGCGGCTCCGTGTTGGAGGCTCGGACGTTGAACCACCAGTCCGCTGCCGTCACCGTAAGGCCGTCCAGGTCGTCGAGGGTGACGCCCTCCTGGGCTTCGTACTTCGCCTTGATCGCCGCGAGGCGGGCCGTCTGGTCGTCGACCGTGGAGTTGATCTCGCCGGAGGCGGCATAGCGGTCGTACTGCGCGACCAGGGCCGACAGCGTGCCGTCCTGACTGCCGAGCGCCGCCAGGACGTGGAGCGCGGCCAGCATGCCCGTGTCCGCGTTCCAGAAGTCGCGGAAGTAGTAGTGCGCCGAGTGCTCGCCGCCGAAGATGGCGCCCGTCTTGGCCATCTCCTCCTTGATGAACGAGTGGCCCACACGGGTGCGGACCGGCGTGCCGCCGTTCTCCCGCACGACCTCGGGGACCGACCACGAGGTGATGAGGTTGTGGATGACCGTGCCCTTGCCGCCGTTGCGCGCGAGTTCGCGCGAGGCGACCAGGGCGGTGATCGCCGACGGGGCGACCGGGCCGCCGTTCTCGTCGACGACGAAGCAGCGGTCCGCGTCACCGTCGAAAGCGATACCGAGGTCGGCGCCCTCCTCGCGTACCCGCTCCTGGAGGTCCACGATGTTCTTCGGGTCCAGGGGGTTGGCCTCGTGATTCGGGAACGTGCCGTCCAGCTCGAAGTACATCGGTACGAGGGTGAGCGGCAGGCCGTCGAAGACCGTCGGGACGGTGTGCCCGCCCATGCCGTTGCCCGCGTCGACGACGACCTTGAGGGGGCGGATGGAGGTCAGGTCCACCAGGCCGCGCAGGTGCGCCGAGTAGTCCTTGAGGGTGTCCCGCTCCGTGAGCGTGCCGGGCGTGGCCGCGGGCTCCGGGGCGCCGGACTCCGACCACTCCTCCACCAGGGCGCGGATCTCGGCGAGGCCGGTGTCCTGGCCGACCGGGGCTGCGCCCGCGCGGCACATCTTGATGCCGTTGTACTGCGCGGGGTTGTGCGAGGCCGTGAACATCGCGCCCGGCAGGTTCAGCGCCCCCGACGCGTAGTAGAGCTGGTCCGTCGAGCAGAGGCCGATCTCGGTGACGTCGACACCGAGCGCCGCGGCCCCGCGTGCGAAGGCCCGGGAGAGGCCGGGCGACGACGGCCGCATGTCGTGCCCGGTCACGATCGCGTCCGCGCCCGTCACCTTCGCGAAGGCCGCGCCGAACAGCTCGGCAAGCGACTCGTCCCACTGGTCCGGGACCACCCCGCGCACGTCGTACGCCTTCACGATCTGGGACAGATCAGCAGTCACGGCCAACCCTCTCTGCAGGTTCTGCGAGTTCAGCGACACCGGCGAGTGCTCGCCGGTGACCCCAAACTACCCGCAACAACTGACAACCAGCTGTGAGCAGCGTCAAGCGGGTGCCAGGACTGCGCAGGCCGACGTCGGGCTCTCGTCACGGCAGCATCCAGCCGAGTACCACCGTGCTCTGCCCCACCACGATCAGGCACATCACCAGCAACAGGCCGAGGCTCCAGGGCAGCACCTTGCGCAGCAGATCGCCCTCCTTGCCCGCGAGTCCGACCGCCGCGCACGCGATCGTCAGGTTCTGCGGGGAGATCATCTTGCCGAGCACGCCGCCCGAACTGTTGGCGGCGGCGAGCAGTTCGGGCGAGAGCCCGGACTGTTGAGCCGCCGTCACCTGGAGCGCGCCGAAGAGCGCGTTGGCCGAGGTGTCCGAGCCGGAGACCGCGACGCCGAACCAGCCGAGCACCGGCGACAGGAAGGCGAGGCCCGCACCCGCCGCCGCCACGAAGTGGCCGATGGTGGCGGCCTGTCCGGACAGGTTCATCACGTACGCGAGGGCGAGCACGGAGGTCACGGTGAGGATCGCGAACCGCAGTTCGTGCACGGTCGCCAGCCATTCCCGCACCGCCACGCGCGCGTGCACGCCGATGATGGCCGCCGTGGCCACGCCCGCGAGCAGTACGAGCGTCCCGCCCGTCGCCACGAGCGGCAGCGAGAAGAGGTTGCCTGCGACCGGGTCCCCGTCGGGGTTGCCGACGTTCAGGAAGGGCCAGTCGAAGGTCTGTGTCGCCTTGGCCAACAGGTCTTTCACGGGCGGGATCTGAGCGATGGAGAAGATGGCGACGATGAGCGCGTACGGGGCGTAGGCGCGCAGGATCTCGGGGCGCGGGTCGTCCTGGTCCAGGTCTTCGCTGCGTACGCCGGTGAGGACCGCGACGCGTACGGGCTCCGTGGCGGGTTTGCGCGCGCTCGGTACCGCCATCAGCGCGCCCGCGCCCGCCAACGCAGCCCCGATGTCGGCCAGCTGGGCGGAGACGTAGTTGGATGCGGCGAACTGCGCGGCGGCGAAGGCGAACCCGCAGACGAGGGCGGGCACCCAGGTCTCGCGCAGGCCGCGCCGCCCGTCCACCAGGGCGACCAGGAGCAGCGGCACGACGAGGGCGAGCAGCGGTGTCTGGCGGCCGACGACCGTGGCGACGGAGTCCAGCGGAAGCCCGGTGACCTGGGCGAGCGTCACCACGGGGGTGCCCATGGCGCCGAAGGCGACGGGCGCGGTGTTGGCCACGAGGGCGACGACGGCGGCCTTCACCGGGTCGAAGCCGAGCGCCACCAGCATCACCGCGGAGATCGCGACGGGCGCCCCGAAGCCTGCGAGCGCCTCCAGAAGCGCCCCGAAGCAGAAGGCCACGACGAGTGCCTGGATGCGCGGATCGTCCGAGAGCCGCCCGAAGGAGCGGCGCAGGATGTCGAAGTGCCGGGTGCGGACGGTCATCCGGTACACCCACAGGGCGTTGACGACGATCCACAGGATGGGGAAGAGCCCGAAGAGTGCGCCTTGCGCGGCGCCGGACGCGGTCTGGCCGAGTGGCATCCCGTACGCGAAGCAGGCGACCAGGGCGGCGACGCCGAGGCCGATGAGGCCCGCGTGGTGGGCCTTCATACGGACGACGCCGAGCAGGACGAGAACGGTGAGGAGGGGCAGGGTCGCGATGAGGGCGGACAGGCCGAGCGAATCGGCCACGGGCTCCAGCTGCTGCACGTACACGGGCGGCTCCCCGGTTTCCGTGATGCGGAAAGTGATCTCTCACGAGTGGGGGAATGGTCGTGTCGACGGCATGGGCACGTCAATGGGTTGCGCGAGAGAACTTGTTCAGCAGTAAACGACAGAGGCCTACGGAGTGGGGCACCCAGGAATTACCGGGAGAAGGGCGCTCAGGAATCCGGTGAGCGCAGGACCCGCAGATGGCCGCGGCGCGCGACCTCCATCGGGTCCGCCCTGCGGGGACCACCACCGGCCTCCGCCGCGCGCTCCTGCGGGCGGGCCGCCTCACGCACCGCGTTGGCGAGCGCTTCGAGGTCGTCACCGCTGGGGCGGGCAGGACCGGCGGAGTCCGCGAGGCGGACGACCTCCCAGCCGCGGGGCGCGGTGAGGCGCTCGGAGTGCTCGGCACACAGGTCGTAGCAGTGGGGTTCGGCGTAGGTGGCGAGGGGGCCGAGGACCGCGGTCGAGTCGGCGTAGACGTACGTCAGCGTCGCGACGGCGGGACGGCCGCAAGCGGTGCGCGAACAGCGACGTACAGGGCTCACGATGTTGGACGGTACCGCACTCTTGAGCGGGCCGCGACGACTCCCCGCGAGCTCACCCCACCGTGTCGCGCCGTGACCCCCGTCACCACACGTTCGCGTGACGCCTCTCTGACCTGCGGTGACGCAAGAGGCCTGGGTGACCGGTGGTGTTGAATCCGGACAGTACTTGGCTCAAATCCCGTTGTTCATCGCGGGATCGGCGGTTCTGGAGAGATCCGGAATCGGACCCGAGCCTGGCTGGAACAGTCATCGGGCGACATGCCGCGCGCCGTACGGAAGTCGTACGGAAGCAGTACGCACGCCAGACGGAAGCTGTGCGGAAACAGCGATCTCGAGGACTAGTCTTCGTCAGTGATGGACGACCCCGTAGAGCCCCCCACCACTGACCCGAGGCCCCGCCGCCGCGACCGCCACGGCAGGGGGATGCGCGGGCCCGTCGCGCCGCCCCAGGTACCGCTCTCCGCCAGCCGAGCCGAGGTCTTCACCGACCTGGTGCAGGACTCCGTGGAACGCCTTGAGCGGCGGTGGCCGCAGCTGAGCGAGATCGAGTTCCTGGTGCTCGAGGTTCCCGCGCTGGGGTCGGGCGCGGGTGCGGGTCCGGCTTCGGGCGACGACGACTGGAGCGATGACGTCGTGCCGCTGGGGGGCACGATCGAGGCCTCCGACGAGCGGCCGGCCCGGGTGGTCATCTACCGGCGCCCCGTGGAGATCCGGACCAAGGGGCGCGAAGAGCGGGCCGCGCTCGTCCACGAAGTGGTGGTCGAGCAGGTCGCCGAGCTGCTCGGGCTCTCGCCCGAGTCGGTGGACCCGCGGTACGGGGAGGACTGACCCCTCCGCCGCTCCCCCGCCCGGTCGACCGACCGACCGGGCGGCCCCGCTACTTCTGCAGCACCTTCAGGTCCTGTTCCGCCTGCGGCACCGACACCGTTCCCCTGTCGTCAGGCAGGGTCTGGATGGTGAACATGGGGACGCCGTCCGCCGGGTCCTCCAGCATGCGGGAGGCGTGGACAGCGGCCCCCGACACCGGTTCCACCGTGAGTGCGTACGTGCCCTTGAGGCCGCTCGGTACGGGAGCCTTGACCCCCAGGGTCGTGCCGCCCTTGACCGTGTACGTCTTGCTCGTCGACGAGCCGCCCTCACTGCCCTCCGAGGCTGTGACCCTCACCTTTCCGGTCTTGCCGGGGGCGACGAGGGACAGCGTGGAGCCCTTGGCCCGGTTGTCGGCCACCGTCGCGCGCGTGCCGATCGCGTTCGTCGCGGGGATGAACGCCGTCTCCTGGTCGGCACCCTTGCCCCGGGTGACGCGCAGGGCGGCCACCACCGGTGCCGCTTCTTCCGTCGGCGTCAGAATCAGGGAACCCGCCTCGCCCTTGGTGACGTCGCCCAGATCGACGGCGCTCGTCATGCCGGACTTGACGTGCAGGTTCGCGTGTCCGGCCGGGCTGATCGAGCCGTTCGGCGAGGCCAGTTGGACCTTCAGGTCGGCGTCGTCGGCGCCGGGCGCGAAGGCCACCAGGCGTACGGAAGTGGCGTCCTTGGGGATGCCGGGCAGGACCACGCGGCTCGCGGGGTCCGCGGACGCGGGCAGCCAGTCGCCGCCGAGCTTGTCGTCCGACGACTGCACGGCGGCCGCGACCCGGCCGCTGCGGGCGGTCACGTGCATCGTGAGGTTGGTCTGCTCCTTGGGCGAGAGCGTGGAGAGCAGGACCGGGACGCTGGAGTGCGGCTGGACCTGGATCGCCTCCCCCACCTCGGTCTTGAGGGCGCCGTCCTTGCCGTACAGCTCGATGTCGACGACGGCCGCCGAGTCATCCGGGTTGGTCAGGTGGACGTAGTCGCTGCGGTCCTTGGCGCTGCTCGCGCCCGGGAACCAGAAGTCCGTGTCGGGCGCCGTGCAGTTGGCGCCCTGAAGGCCACGGCCGCTGCCCACGGAGTACTTGGTGGTCTGCTGGACGGTCCAGCCCGGGGCGAGTTTGCCGTCGGCGGTGCCCAGGAGCGCGGGTGAACCTCCCCCGGACTCCTCACCGGTGACGGGCTTGCCCGGTGTCTTCGGGGTCAGGAAGGGCTTGGCGGCCTTCTTCGCCTCCTTGTTGTCGCCGCCCTTCGGGGCGTCCGTCAACTCCCTCGTCGCGGGCAGAAGTTCCGCCTTGCCCGCTTTGCCGGATTCCTCACCCTTGGGCGTGAACGCCGTGTACGAGGTCTCGGCGAGGTCGGAGGAACTGGGCACCGGGCAGAGCAGGCTCGTGCGCTCGACGGGCAGCCGCGCGGCAGCCTTCGCGCCATCGTCGCCGCTGTCGTCGGGCGCGTTGGCGACGGCGAATCCGGTGACGGCGGCGAGCGCGGCCACCGCGGCGATCAGGGACTGGGTCGTGCGGTTCACTGCTGGCTCCCGTCGGGGCGCTCACTGTCGGTGCCGTGCGGCGGCTGCGGGGGCTGTGGCGGCATCGGGGGCTGCTGCTGTCCGTACGTGGCGTCGTACGGCTGCCCGTACTGCTCGCCGCCGCCCTGTGCGCCTCCATAGGCGTACGGGTCGTACTGGCCGCCCTGGTAGGGGTCCTGGTACGCCAACTGGTCAGCCTGGTCGTAGCCGCCCGTCTGGTACTGCGCGTCCTGGTACTGCTGCTCGCCCTGGTACGTGCCGTAGTCGGCGCCCGCGTGGGCGGGGGCCTCCCACTCCTCGTACGACTGCTGCTGAGGCACCGCGGCGAAGGCCTCCTCCTCCGGAGGAGGCGGTGGCGTACCGGCGTCTTCCTGCCCGGCGTCTCCTTGTGCGGCGTCCTGCTCGGCCTGTGCGGCGCGCAGCCTGCGGGCCCTGCGCCCCTCGCCCTCGACCGGCTGGGCCGGGATGACGGGCTCGTCGGGGAGGTCGTCGTCCACGTGGCGGCGGCGTCCCGGAAGGGCCATGACCACCAGGACCACGGCGAGAGCGCCCTGCGCCCACAGCCATCCGGTGTGGCCCACAGGGGTGTCGTAGGTGACGTCCAGGCTGCCGCCCGACGCGGGCAGTTCGAAGCCCTGCGCCCAGCCGTCCAGCGTGGTCCTGGTCAGCGGGCGGCCGTCCAGGGTCGCCGTCCAGCCCTCGTCGGCCGCGTCGGCGAGCCGCAGGGTGCGGCCCTCCTCGCCTGCCGGGATGTTCGTGTGCAGCTCCACGGGGCCCGCCGCGACCGGCATGGGGTCGCCGGACCCGGGCACGATCGCGGCACGCGAGACCTGCCGGTCCACGCGCCACAGAGCGCTGCCGTCCTCCTGGCTGAGCCGGGTGAGGCCGGGGGTGGAGTCCAGGGTGCGGCTCATCTGGCGGGGAGCGCCGTCGCGTACGAGGACGTAGCGGACGGCGAAGCCGCCGAGCTGGTCGGCCTGGTCGGCGCCGGAGCCCGCGAGGAGCCGGGCGACGATCTTGTCGAGGCGCTGGTTCGAACCGCCGGACTCGGCGAGCTCGGCGTCACCGAGCCTGGCGCCGGAGCCGCGGACGAGCGTGTACGCGACCTGGGCGGGCGAGTCACTGTCCAGGACGAGCGTGCGGGCCTGGTCCTGCGTGCCGCTCTCCTCGGCGACGAACGCGGGCACCTGCACCGGGTCGCGCCGCTCCAGGGGGCCGTCGGCGCCGCGGATCATCCACCCGGCGGCAACGAGCAGCGGCCCCGCGGCCGCCGCGAAGGCGATGAGGACGGCGACCGGCTGGCGCCAGCCGAAGCTCTGCTCGGCGACACGCGTGCGTGCCCCGTCGGCGCCGAGCGCGGCGGCGGCAAGGAGCGCGATGCCGTAGGCAAGGGTGGCGGGGCCTGCCCACGCCGAACCGTTCGAGAGCACCGCGAAGATCAGCGAGACAAGCGCGACGATCCAGGCGGTGCGGACGGCGAGCTGCCGCTCGGTGCGAAGGAGCGCGGCAAGGGCGGCGAGCACGATGCCGATGAGGAGCAGCCCGTCCACGGTCCCGGGACCGCCGGGGCTGCCCCCGAGCAGGTCGAGCCCGGTCGCGGAGCCGGTGCCGAACTCGAGCCCCGCCTCACCGAAGAAGCCGAAGGGCAGCAGCGAGAGCGACCAGGGCGCGAGGATCAGGAGCGGGGTGCCGAGCACGGCGAGGAAGCGAAGGCCGTACGCCGTGATGTCGCGCCTGCGCACCACGAGGAGCGCGACGCCGAGCACCAGGGCGATCGGCCACACGACCGGCGTGAAGGCGGTGGTGAGCGTCAGGAGCAGGGCGACCGCCCAGCTGGCGCGCCAGCTCCCGCGGTTGCCCTCCGAAGAGGCGAGGCCGCTCGCGGCGATGCCCGCACGCGCCATGAGCGGCAGCAGGATCGCGAGGACGGCGGTGCCGATGCGCCCGCCCGCGAGCGCGCCCGTGGCGGCCGGCAGGAAGGCGTACGCGACCGAGGCCCAGGCGCGCAGCAGGCGCGACTCGACAAGCGGGCGTGAGGCGAAGTAGGCGGCGAACCCGGCAAGGGGCACGGACCCGACGAGGAGCACCGTGACCGCGAGCCCGGTGGATCCGAACAGCAGGGTGCTGAGTCCGGCGACGAGCGCGAGGTAGGGCGGCGCCGACTGTGTGCCGCCGGTCCCCACGGGGTGCCAGGCGTCCAGGTAGCGCGCCCAGAGGGCGGAGGAGTCGCCGGGTGCGGGCAGCAGCGAGCCGCCCGCGAGCGCACCGCTGCCGAGGAGTTCGCGGCAGGCGATGAGCGAGGCGAAGAGCAGCACCACGAAGAGCATCGGACCCGGCTTGCGGGCCAGGCGCTTCAGCCGGGCGAACTGCTCGACCTGAAGGAAGTCGGCGTCGTCTCCGCCGGGGCCGGATTCGACGGTTCCGTGCCGCCCCGCGCCGGTGACGGCCTCGGGGTCGGAGCGGCCGACGACATTGCCCGCGACCTGTTCGACGGTGGCGCGCACGGTGGCGCCGGGCGGCGGGAAGAGCGGCCGCATCTCGGCCGGTTCGAGCGCCGACTTGCCGCGCTTCTTGCGGGCGGCGGTGATCCGTCCGGGCCGCAGCAGCGTCCCCAGGAGACCGGCGACCTCGTCGACCGCCTGGCCCGGGACCTTGCCGACCAGATACGCGACGGTGCGCAGCAGGGTGCCCACCACGAGCCGGAAGAGCACCCAGGGCAGCACGGCCGTGCGGGCGTTGACGAGCAGGGTGTAGACGGCGCCCGCCTTGTCCACGCGGTGCGGCGACGTCGACGTACGGCCGACGCAGTCGACGGTGCGGCGCTCGCGCGATGAGGCCTCGGCGTGCCGCACGACGGCTTCGGGGGCGATGAGGACGCGGTGTCCCGCGTTCTGGGCGCGCCAGCACAGGTCGACGTCGTCCCGCATCAGTGGAAGGCGCCGGTCGAACCCGCCGAGCTCGGCGAAGACGTCGCGCCGGATCAGCATGCCGGCGGTCGACACCGAGAGGACGGGCCGTACGTGGTCGTGCTGGCCCTGGTCCTGTTCGCGCCGGTCGATGCCGGTCCAGCGGCGGCCGCTGTTGGCGATCGAGACGCCGACTTCCAGGAGTTGGCGGCGGTCGTACCAGCCGCGCAGCTTGGGGCCGACGATCGCGACGTCCTTGCCGATCTCGCGTTCGTTCTCCACGACGCGGAGCAGCTCGGACAGGGCTCCGGGATCGGGCGCGCAGTCGTCGTGCAGCAGCCAGAGCCACTGCTCGGGTTCGCCGTGCGGCAACTCCGGCAGGTCGTAGTTGTCGTCGCGCCAGGTCCGGCTGACCGGATCCCAGCCGCTGGGGCGCTTCAGATAGGGCAGCTCTTCCGGGGTCAGCACACCGGCGGTGCGGTTCGCCTCGTCGACGGCGGTGCCGAAGCCGGAGCGCCGGGCCAGGTGCAGGACGCGGTCGGGGCCGAGTGCCTCGGTAACCAGACGCGCGGAGTCGTCCGCGCTGCCGGTGTCCGCGGCCACGGCGTTCTGCACCGGGCGCTCCTGGCCGAGCAGCCCGGCGAGGGCGTCGGGCAGCCAGCGGGCGCCGTCGTGGGAGACGATCACGGCGGTGACGACGTGCCGCGGAAACTCAGGGGCGGCAGCGTCGTGGTGACTGGCTGCCGAATGGCTGTGCACGGACATCGAGGTACGGGCCCCGGTTCGATGGACTGCGGTGGACGCCTGCGCTTCATGAGGGCGCCGGGGCGTCTCGGACGGGGCCCCACACTAACGGCTGGCATCACAACAGCCCGCCGCCTGTGGATGACCCACGGGCGACGGGCTGTTCCTTACGTAGGGGTGTGTGCCGTTTGTTCGGGCGGTACGGGCTCGTGTTCGCGCGCTCCTGTTGGCGCGATACCGGCTCGTGTTCGCGCGGAACTGGCTCGTGTTCAGACGGCGGCCTTCTTCAGGCGGCGGCGTTCGCGCTCCGAAAGCCCACCCCAGATGCCGAACCGCTCGTCGTTCGCCAGCGCGTACTCAAGGCATTCCGAGCGAACCTCGCAGGCGAGGCAGACCTTTTTGGCCTCTCTCGTGGAGCCGCCCTTCTCCGGGAAGAAGGACTCGGGATCGGTCTGGGCGCACAGTGCGCGCTCCTGCCAGCCGAGTTCCTCGTCCGCGTCCTCGACCAGCAGTTCCTGAACCAGCTCGGTCATGTGCGCCCCTCGTCTGTCTGTCGTCCCCGTGGTGCTTGCCGTTTCCGGTTTCGGCTGAACGACACGAGTGAAATTACAAGTGCGCCGATCCGCGCCAGTCAAGCCGAGATCTGCTATTGAGTCCCTTATTCACCCTGCGGAACCAAGCTAATGCGGAAAGTGTTCAAATCGGCATAAACGCCAACACTTGCCAGTGGCCCATTCCGGGGCGCCCCACACGCACCCCGCGACCCCCCTCACCAGGGAAGGACGCCACGGAGATCGATCCCGTTGCGACCACTCCACAGAAGCGAAGCGGATCACATTCGGGTCACGGGATCACGGCGGGGTTTGCGAGCCGATGGAAGCGCGATGTGTCGACGTGTGTCCCCTGGGTGTCCCGTGCATCCGGTGCACAAACCTTTCACCTGGGAGAACAACCGGATGAGGTGAAACATATCCCACATACCGGACATAGAGTTGACAGGGAAGGTGTGAGCCGCTGTGCTAGTGGGCATGCTCGCGAACTTGGCACTCTCGACGACCCGCACCAGCGGGCTCCTCGGTGCTGTCCACGCGCGCTGTCGCTGTTCCTGTTCCAGCTGTTGAGCCATACCGCTTCCAGCTGTTGAGCCCGCTCCGGCGCTTCATCGCCCGAGCCCCTCGAAGAAAAACCTCTCGAAGAAAAGCCTTTTCGGCTTGTTTGAGCTCCTCCCCGCTCCACCCTCCCTCGCGACACCCCAGCACTCACGTTGAGGAACCACCGCAGCATGAACAGCGACAGCGACCTCCAGATCGCCGGCGACATCCTCGAAGTCACGCACCTCCTGCAGCCCGCCCGCGAGCACCCCGCCACCGTGGCCGAGTTCGTCGGCCTGGCGCGCACCATCGCGGCCGACCGCACGCAGTGGGCCCACCTCGTCGAGTACGACGCGACGAGCCGCTGGTACCACCGCCTGCGCACCGGGCCCGGCTACGAGGTCTGGCTGCTCTCCTGGGTGCCAGGACAGGGCAGTGGCCCGCACGACCACGGCCACTCCTCCGGCGTACTCACGGTCCTGGAGGGTGAACTGACGGAGCGAACGGAACGCGGACAGCGCGCGCTCGGCGCCGGTACCCAGCGCGTGTTCGCTCCGGGGTACGTGCACGACGTCGGCAACGACTCCTTCGAACCGGCCGTCAGCCTGCACATCTACTACCCCGGCCTGACCGACATGCCGATGCACGCGGCGCAGTGCGGCGTGCGGGCCGCCGCCCCGGCCGCCGGAGATGTCGTAACCGTCTGACACGTTGTCGTACGTGCCTGACATGCTTGGGCACATGCGCATTGTGGTCCTGGCCGGCGGTATCGGCGGCGCCCGTTTCCTCCGCGGGCTCAAGAAAGCCGCGCCTGACGCGGACATCACCGTCATCGGCAACACCGGTGACGACATTCATCTGTTCGGTCTCAAGGTCTGCCCCGACCTCGACACCGTGATGTACACGCTCGGCGGCGGCATCAACGAGGAGCAGGGCTGGGGGCGTACGGACGAGACGTTCAAGGTCAAGGAAGAACTCGCGGCGTACGGAGTCGGGCCCGAGTGGTTCGGCCTCGGCGACAGGGACTTCGCCACGCACATCGTGCGGACGCAGATGCTGGGCGCCGGATTCCCGCTCAGCGCGGTGACGGAAGCGCTCTGCGAGCGGTGGCAGCCCGGTGTGCGGCTCATCCCGATGTCGGACGACCGCGTCGAGACGCATGTCGCCGTCACGGTCGACGGCGAGCAGAAGGCCGTGCACTTCCAGGAGTACTGGGTGCGCCTTCGGGCGTCCGTGGACGCGCACGCCGTCGTGCCCGTCGGCGCTGACCAGGCCAAGCCCGCGCCCGGTGTCCTGGAGGCGATCGCCGACTCGGACATCGTGATCTTCCCGCCGTCCAACCCCGTGGTGAGCGTCGGGACGATCCTCGCCGTGCCGGGGATCCGCGAGGCCATCGCCGACGCGGGCGTGCCCGTCGTCGGGCTCTCCCCCATCGTCGGGGACGCTCCGGTGCGCGGCATGGCCGACAAGGTGCTCGCCGCGGTGGGCGTGGAGTCGAACGCCGCCGCGGTCGCCGAGCACTACGGGAGCGGGCTGCTCGACGGGTGGCTCGTCGACACGGTGGACGCGGGGGTCGTGGAGCGGGTCGAGTCGGCGGGGATCCAGTGCCGGGCGATTCCGCTGATGATGAGCGACATCGACGCGACCGCCGAGATGGCGCGTGCGGCGCTCGCGCTCGCGGAGGAGGTGCGGGCGTGAGTTCCTCCTCCGATGCCGTTGGCACTACCGATGCCGGGTCTGCGCCGTCGTTCCGCGTGTGGGCCGTTCCCGGGCTGCCCGAGGTGCGGCAGGGGGACGACCTCGCCAAGCTGATCGCCGCCGCCGAGCCGGGGCTCGCCGACGGTGACGTACTCCTCGTCACCTCGAAGATCGTCAGCAAGGCCGAGGGCCGGATCGTCGAGGCGAGCGACCGCGAGGCGGCCATCGACGCGGAGACGGTGCGGGTCGTGGCGCGGCGCGGTGCCCTGCGCATCGTCGAGAACCGGCAGGGCCTTGTGATGGCCGCCGCCGGTGTCGACGCCTCGAACACGCCTTCCGGGACCGTGCTGTTGCTGCCCGAGGACGCCGACGCGTCGGCGCGCGCGGTGCGGGTCGGGCTGCGGGACGCGTTGGGCGTGGACGTGGGGGTCGTGGTCACGGACACCTTTGGGCGGCCCTGGCGCAACGGCCTGACCGATGTCGCCATCGGGGCCGCGGGTGTGCGGGTACTCGACGATCTGCGGGGCGGTGTCGACGCGTACGGCAATCCGCTGAGCGCGACGGTCGTCGCCACCGCGGACGAGTTGGCCGCCGCCGGGGACCTGGTGAAGGGGAAGGCCGAAGGGCTGCCGGTCGCGGTGGTCCGGGGGCTTTCGCACGTCGTCGGTGGGGCCGAGGTCGTCGATGGGGCTGAGGAGGGGGCCCGGGTGATGGTGCGGAGCTCGCGGGACGACATGTTCCGGCTCGGGACGTCCGAGGCCGTGCGGGAGGCGGTGACGCAGCGGCGGACCGTCCGGGAGTTCACGGACGAACCGGTGGACCCCGGGGCCGTGCGGCGGGCCGTGGCGGCGGCGGTGACCGCGCCCGCGCCGCATCACACGACGCCGTGGCGGTTCGTCCTGCTCGAGTCCGAGGACTCGCGGGTGCGGCTGCTCGACGCGATGCGGGACGCTTGGGTCGCTGACCTGGAGCGGGACGGGAAGTCCGCCGACTCCGTCGCCAAGCGGGTACGGCGGGGGGATGTGCTGCGCAAGGCCCCTTACTTGGTGGTGCCCTGCCTTGTCATGGACGGCTCCCATACGTACGGGGACGAGCGGCGGGACGCGGCGGAGCGGGAGATGTTCGTGGTCGCCGCGGGGGCCGGGGTGCAGAACTTCCTTGTCGCGCTCGCCGGGGAGCGGCTGGGGTCCGCGTGGGTTTCGTCGACGATGTTCTGCCGGGATGTCGTACGGGGCGTTCTCGGGCTTCCGGAGTCGTGGGACCCGATGGGGGCGGTGGCTGTGGGGCATGCGGCGGGTTCGCCTGCGGCTCGGGCTGAGCGGGATGTGGGGGACTTCGTTCAGGTTCGGTGAGGTTGCTCGCCGGGGGGCGTTGGGCGGGGGGCCTGGCCTTCGGCCGCGGGCTCGGCTGCGCCTTGGCTGCGGGCTTGTGGGGGCTTGGCGCGCAGTTCCTCGCGCCCCTTGCGGGGGCCTACATGCTCAGAGTTTCGCTATGTCCGTCTTTGGCATTTTTGGGGTTCTGCGGGACGGGGTGCGGCCGCTCAGGAGGATGAGGCGGGCCGCTCGGTGGCGTTGGCCCTCGTAGGGGATGAGGAGGCGCAGCATCTCCTCGTCGTCCGCCTCGCGGTTGCCCGCCAGCGCGTAGCCGACGATTCCCGGCAGGTGGAGGTCGCCCACCGTGACCGCGTCCGGTGCGCCGTTGCTCCGCTGGATCGTCTCCGCCGACGTCCACGGGCCGATGCCCGGGACCAGTTCCAGGCGGGCCTGCGCTTCGGGCGGGGCCATCGTCGCCGCCTCCTCCATGCGCGCCGCCACGCGTGCCGCCCGCAGGATCGTCGACGCGCGTTTGTCGTCCACGCCTGCCTTGTGCCACTCCCAGGACGGGATCAGGGTCCAGGTCCTCGGGTCCGGCATGACGTGCATACGGAGCTGGGCGGGGACCGGACCCGGGGCCGGTTCGCCGTACTTGCGGACCAGCAGGCGCCACGCGCGGTACGCCTCGTCCGTCGTGACCTTCTGTTCCAGGATCGACGGGATCAGGGACTCAAGGACCAGGCCCGTGCGGATCAGGCGGAGGCCGGGGCGGCGGTGCGCGGTCGCTGCGAGCAGGCGGTGGCGGGGGGTGAAGTCCTCCGGGGTGTCCGACTCGCCGAGCAGGTGCGGGAGTTGGTCCAGGAGCCAGGTGGCTCCCGGGCCCCAGGACTCTGCCTCCACCGTGTCGCCGCGCAGGGCCACCCTGAGTGTGCCGGGGCCCTGTGGGGTGCGGCTTGCCCGCCAGGCCGAGCCGTCGGGGGTCACCCGGAACGTGGGGTCCGCGGGGCCCCTTCGCAGGGGGCCCAGGGTCAGGCCCATGTTCAGGGGGTAGGGCGGGGTCCAGGTGCGGGTCTGTCCCGTCGTCGGTTGGCGGGGACCGCCTTGGGGCACGACCGTTTCGCCGCCGCGCACTGTGGTGCGGGTGGGGGTGGAGCGGGGGGCGAAACGGGATGACATCTGTACGAGGGTAGGGGCTTTTTTGTCCCCTACCCCGCCCCTTCCCGAAAACCCGCTCGGCGCGGGGGCCCTGTGCCTTGTCGTTGCCGTCGTCACCGGCTTCGCCGAGTTCGTCCTCAATCGCCGGACGGGCTAAATATCACTGGTCCGACGAGAACCGCACCGCCCCCGCCGGCACCCTCGCCCCGCACCACACCCGTACGCCGTCGCGCAGTTCGTTGTCGGCGCCGACCTCCGCGCCGTCGCCGATCACCGCGCCCGCGAGGACCGTGCGTGCGCCCACCCTCGCGCCCGCGCCGATCAGGGAGTCGGTGATCACCGTGTTCGGTTCGACGACCGCGCCCGCGAGGACCGTGCTGCCGTCCACCCGTGCGCCCTCGCCGATCACCGCGTCCTCGCCGACGACCGTGCCGCCGGTGAGCTTGGCGTCCGGGGCGACCGTGGCGGTCGGCAGGATCAGGCGGTCGCCGCAGCGGCCCGGGATCGCGGGGGACGGGGCTCGGCCGAGGACCAGGTCCGCCGAGCCGCGTACGAAGGCCTGGGGTGTGCCCAGGTCAAGCCAGTATGTGGAGTCGACCATGCCTTGGAGGTGGGCTCCGGAGGCGAGGAGGTCGGGGAACGTCTCGCGTTCGACGGAGACGGGGCGGCCCGCGGGGATCGTGTCGATGACCGAGCGGCGGAACACGTACGCGCCCGCGTTGATCTGGTCGGTGACGATCTCCTCGGGGGTCTGCGGCTTCTCCAGGAAAGCCTGCACCCTGCCCGTCCCGTCGGTCGGCACGAGGCCGTACGCGCGGGGGTCGTCGACCTTCGTGAGGTGCAGGGAGACGTCCGCTCCCGACTCCTCGTGCGTCGTGACCAGGGCCCGGATGTCCAGGCCCGTGAGGATGTCGCCGTTGAAGATCAGGACCGGGTCGTCGGGTCCTGAGCGGAGGCGCGATGCCACGTTGCGGATCGCGCCGCCGGTGCCGAGGGGCTCGGTCTCCGTGACGTACTCGATGTGGAGGCCGAGCGCCGAGCCGTCGCCGAAGTACGGCTCGAAGACCTCGGCGAGGTAGGAGGTCGCCAGGACGATGTGCTCCACGCCTGCCGCGCGGGCCCGTGCCAGCTGGTGGGTGAGGAACGGGACGCCTGCCGCCGGAACCATCGGTTTGGGGGTGTGCACCGTGAGCGGACGGAGCCGGGTGCCCTTGCCGCCGACCAGGAGGATCGCTTCTGTCACCTGTCGTCTCTGCTTCCTGCTGGGGCCGGCCGAACTTGAGTCGCGGCCGGCCAGTGTATGCAGATGGCTTTGCAGATCGTGCAGCGTGCTGTGCAGGTCGTGCGGTGTGCCACAGTCTCAGCGGCCCTGGAGACGGGCCGAGGTGGACCGGGCCTTGCCCAGCTTCTTGTACAGGCGAATACCGGGGCACTCCGTGGCGAATCCGTCACGGTGTCCGGAGATCACATGGAGCCGGACGTTCTTGCCTTTCGTGTACAGATTGCCACCCCCGGACCTCAGATATGTCGATCCTCGCGGGTTCGCGCCGTACAGGCCGAGCTTCCACGCGGTCAGCCGGGCGATCGCGTTCACGGCGGCCGCGGGCGGGTTGGAGTAGCCGAAGCTGCCGAGGACGGCGATGCCCGTGCTGTTGGTGTTGAAACCGAGAGTGTGGGCCCCGAGGACCGGCTTGGCCACACCTCCGGCACGTCCTTCGTAGATGTTTCCGCACTTGTCGACCGCGAAGTTGTAGCCGAAGTCACGCCAGCCGCTGCTCTTGACGTGATAGCGGTAGATACTCCGCAGAACGGACCCGGCCTGCGAGCAGCGGTAGTTGTTGCCGGACGCGCTGTGGTGCACGAAGGCCGCCTTCACCGTCCTCGTGTACGCGAACTTCTTCTCGCGGAGCTTCTCGTTCGCGCCCCAGCCCTTGCGCGTGATGATGCGCGGGCGGGGACCCACGTAGGGCCTGGCCTTCCCCGCGGCCTCCTCCGGGCCGCCGCGGGCCGCGATGAGGTCGGACTCCGTCTTCTTCTTGCTGAGCGGGGGGATGGCGTCGGCGCCGAGCGGGGCGAGGTCGGCGTTGACCGCGGAGGCAGCGGCGGTTTCGGCGGTCAGGGCCTCGGGGGCACCCTTGGGGCGGGAGCCCTGCGGGGGCGGCTCGGCGCCCGGGTCGACGAGTTCGAGGCGCAGGCCCGCGGGAAGGGCCTGCCCCGCAGCCGCGGGAGACCCGGCGCTCGCGCGATGTTCCACCGCGTCACCTGAGTGCTGCGCCGCCTCGCCCCTGTGCAGCGCCGGGTCACTTCGCTGCTCAGCCGCCTCACCTCGTACGCGGATCTCGACCCCGTCCGAGTCGCCGACCCACAGGGGTGCCGTGGAGCCGCGGATCCTGCCCGAAGCCCGCTCCTCGGCGTCCGGGTCGGCGGCGTGCTCGTGGTTGTGCGTCTCCACGGGCTGCCAGGCCGTCCAGGTGCCGGTGCCGCTCGCACGCGTGCGGACCTGGACGCTGCCGTTCAGTTCGTCGTCCGGGTTGTCCCAGATGACACCGACGAGGGAGAAGGGCTTGACCTCTCGCTGGTGCAGGCCCTGTTCGCGGGACGCGCCGCCGCCCTGGGAGCGGTCGGAGCCGAAGGAGATGAGCGGGAGGGACTGAGTGCTGCCCGGGACCGACTCCGCGGATCGCTGGGCCGGCGACTGGGTGGCCGGGGTCACGGCGCGGGCGCCGGACGACGGCAGGGTGAGGGGAAGCGCCAGGGCGGCCGCGCACGTGACGCCGATCGAAGAAGCTAGAAATCCACGCATACGTCTGATACTCCGCGTAGCCGAACATATCTGTCCATTGGGGAATTGACGGGCCGTCGGCTCGTGTCCGCCGAACCGGTGGCCCGCACTCCCCCGCCACGCCCGGGGGCAACAGGGCACGCGCGTACCCTTGCGCCCGTGAACGCCACCGACCGCACCCCTGCCGACCTGCTGCGATCCGCGCTCGCCGCGGACCCGGGCCGCCCACTGATCACCTTCTACGACGACGCCACCGGTGAGCGCGTCGAATTGTCCGTGGCCACCTTCGCCAATTGGGTGGCCAAGACCGCCAATCTGCTCCAGGGAGATCTCGCCGCCGAGCCGGGCGACCGGCTCGCGCTGCTGCTCCCCGCGCACTGGCAGACGGCGGTCTGGCTGCTCGCCTGTTCGTCCGTCGGCGTCGTCGCGGACGTGGGCGGCGACCCGGCCGGTGCCGACCTCGTCGTCAGCGGGCCCGAATCGCTCGACGCGGCGCGGGCCTGCTCCGGAGAGCGGGTCGCGCTCGCGCTCCGGCCGCTCGGCGGGCGCTTCCCACAGCAGCCTCCCGAGGGTTTCGCCGATTACGCGGTCGAGGTGCCGAGCCAGGGCGACCGCTTCGCTCCGTACGCTCCCGTGGACCCGGACGAGCCCGCCATCGCCGTCGGCGGCTCCGAGCTGACGGGGGCACAGCTGGTGGAGCGGGCCCGCGCGGACGCCGAGGCGCTGGGGCTCGCGCCCGGATCCCGGCTGCTCTCGGGCCGGTCGTTCGACACCTGGGAGGGTCTGAGCTCAGGCCTGTACGCCCCGCTGGCGTCCGGCGGCTCCGTGGTGCTCTGCCGCCATCTCGACCAGCTCGCCGATGACGGCCTCGCCAAGCGCGTCGAGGACGAGCGGGTCACCGCCACCGCCCCCGCCACCGCGAAGTAGCCCGCCCCTCCCCTCCCCCGTTCGGCCCACACGAGCCCCCGGCCCGCAGGCCCCCGGCGTCACGTCGGTCCATGGTCGTAAGAGCGCACCATGCACCGACGTCGCTATGAGGGGTGGACGTAGACGTGTCCGACACCGCAGGCACGCCCGCCGGACCGGAGCGCCCGGATCCGGCCGGCGCACCGCCTGAGCCGCCGGCCACGTACGCACCCGGCGCGGGCTCGAGCCCCACGGGTGAGGGCGTGGCCCGGCGCAGGCGGCGCTGGCTGCGCTGGACGGCCATGGGGGCGGCCGGGCTCGTGCTGGTCGCCGGGGGCGCAGGGTGGGCCATCTACAACAAGCTCGACGGCAACATCACCAAGGACACCGACGCCGCGGCGGAGCTGGCGCGCTACGACAAGGAGCGCCCGACGGCTCTGGTGCACGGCGCGCAGAACATCCTGCTCATCGGCTCCGACACCCGGGCCGGACGGGGCAACAAGAAGTACGGGCGCGATCCGGGGACCCAGCGCTCGGACACCACGATCCTGATGCACCTCGCGGCCGACCGGAAGAGCGCGACAGCGGTGTCGATCCCGCGGGACGTGATGGTGGACATCCCCCGCTGCCGCCAGAGCGACGGGTCACGGACGCGGGCGCAGTTCGCCCAGTTCAACTGGGCCTACGAGTTCGGCGGGACGGCCTGCACCATTCGTACGGTCGAAAAAATGACGAAGATCCGCGTCGACCACCACATGGTCGTGGACTTCGCCGGGTTCAAGGACATGGTCGACGCCGTCGACGGCGTACAGGTCTGCCTCAAGCAGCCCATCAACGACACCGACGCCCATCTGAAGATCGCCGCGGGCATGCAGACCCTCAGCGGCGAGCAGGCGCTCGGCTATGTGCGGGCCCGCAAAAGCATCGGCAACGGCAGTGACACCGACCGGATGGACCGCCAGCAGCAGTTCCTCGCGGCACTCGTCAACAAGGTGCAGAGCAATGACGTCCTGCTCAATCCGGCGAAGCTCTATCCGGTTCTCGACGCGGCCACTTCTTCGCTGACGACCGACCCGGCACTGGCGAGTTTGCGTGGTTTGTACGAACTGGTGCGCGGCATGCGCAACATCCCCACAGAACAAGTGCAGTTCCTCACCGTGCCCCGGCGGTCCTATGTCTACGACGCCAATCGGGATGAACTCGTCGAGCCCGCGGCGGACGAACTTTTCACCCGGCTTCGCACTGACGCACCCCTCCAAGTGACGCGCAGGGAACCCGAGACAGCCCCCCGCGACGAACAGGCGGATGGCGCTCATGACGGGGCCGACACCTACCAGGACCCGGAGGACGACGATGGCTCGGACGGCTACGACGAGTCCGCCGATGACTGGAGCGACGAGAAGCCGGACGACCCTTCCCAATCGCCGAGCCCCGCTCCTACTTTCCGGGGCAACACGGCCGCCGGAACGACCTGCGAGTAAAGCCATCCTCAAGCGCAAGACCGCCCGCACAAAGAAATAGGGCGGATTGCCCAGTTGTATGGGAGTGGAATTTGTCACCGACGTCGTTCAGCGCTGAACTGGCCGGATAGTGTGAGCGATCCGGTGCGCCGGGCCCCTGTGGCCGCGCACCGCTGAACGATTGACCGAGCGCCTTACTTGAGGGGGGAAAGGCGCCGCGTGGCCCCGACGGAGGACGCAGACAACCGTGGACGCGCAAGGCCGTGGGCGGGCGGAGAACATCGACCCCGCAGACCAGTGGGTACTCAACCCGAACACCGGCGATTACGAACTGCGACTGAGCCCTTCCGGAGGGCAGTCGGCAGTGCCTGGACCTCGCAAATCACAGCGGTCCTCGCCACGCCAGGGAACGCGCGGCCGTGACGGCCGACGCGACGAGCGCCGTGATGAACGCGATGAACAGCGCGATGTGCCGCCGCAGCGCAGACGCCGGGCTCCGCAGCCCGAGGCCGCGGGCGGACGGCGCAAGCAGAAGCCCAGGAAGTCCAAGGGCAAGAAGATCCTGATGTGGACGGCCGGCTCGCTGGCCCTCGTCCTTGTCGGCGGGGGTGTCGGCGCGTACCTCTACTACGAGCACCTCAACGACAACATCAACTCGATCGCCGACGACGGCGCGAGCACCGGCGGCTTCAGCAAGGACCGCGCCATCAACATCCTGGTGATGGGCACGGACAAGCGCAGCGGCGCGGGCAACGAGAAGTACGGCGACAAGGGAAGCGTCGGTCACGCCGACACGACGATCCTGCTGCACGTCTCCAAGGACCGCACGAACGCCACCGCGTTGAGCATTCCGCGTGACATGATCACGGACATTCCGGACTGCCCGACGACGATGGAGGACGGCAGCAAGAAGACGATCACCGGCACGCAGGGCGCCCGCTTCAACGAGAGCCTCGGCCAGAGCGACCGCACGCCGAGCTGCACCATGCGTACGGTCACCGAGATCACCGGGATAGTCCCCGACCACTTCATGGTGGCCGACTTCAACGCTGTCAAGACGCTCTCCAGCGCGGTCGGCGGTGTGGACGTCTGTCTGGCCAAGGACATCGACGACCCGGACTCGCACCTGGATCTGCCCGCGGGCAAGCACACCATCGAGGGCGAGGAGGCGCTGGCGTTCGTCCGCACGCGTCACTCCGTGGGCACCGGCGGCGACTTGAGCCGCATCGAGCTGCAACAGCAGTTCCTCAGCTCACTGATGCGCAAGCTCAAGTCGAACGACACGCTGACCAGCCCGTCGAAGATGATAAAGCTGGCCGAAGCGGGCACCGAGGCGCTCACCGTCGACTCCAAGATCGCGGACATCATGAAACTCCGTGACCTGGGCATGGAGCTCGGCAAGCTCGACATGAAGAACCTGACCTTCGCGACCGTGCCCGTGGTCGACAACCCGGCGGAGAAGGTCCACACGACCGTCGTCGTGAACGACGCCAAGGCCGACCCGCTGTTCTCCATGATGCGCGCCGACGAGTCGCTGACCGCGGTGAAGAAGAAGGAGAAGAAGGAGAAGGCGGAGGTAGCGGCGCGCCTCAAGGGCAAGAAGGCCGCCGCCGCCGACGTGCGGGTCAACATCTACAACGGCAGCGGCAAGACCGGTGCCGCTCAGGCAACTCTCACGTACTTGCAGAACACTGAGGGCATGTCCAAGGCGAGCCAGCTCGGCAACGCGCCGTCCGACCTCAAGAAGACGACGCTGGAGTACGCCCCCGACCAGGCCGACGAGGCCCGGCGGCTCGCCGACGTCATGGGGCTCTCCGGCTCCGCGATGAAGCCCGGCAAGAGCGAGAAGAACTCGCAGGGGCTCCCCGCCATCAAGCTGACGCTCGGCAGCGACTTCAAGGGGGCCGGGGTTTCGATCAGTGCCCCGTCGAAGGCGCCGGAGGACATCCAGAAGGTTGAAGCTGACAAGACTGTGTGTGCCAAGTGACCTGAAGCGGCCATTCTGCGTCTAACAAGGCGCAGGATGGCCGTAATTCGGGGTGGCGCGGGGAGCGCCGGTAGCGCGGGAGGGGCAGGGGATGGGGAAAAGCAGCGTGCGTGGGGAGGGAGCGCGAGAACGCGCTCCGCACGCAAGTGATCTTGGCTTGGAAGAGAGCCCGGCACCCAAGGGTGTGGGGCACTCGGCGGACGGCGCAGGTCAGAGGCATCGCCGTGGGGGCGGCGGCGGCCGGGCTCCACGTCCTAGACGCCGGATACTGCGCTGGTCGGCGACGATTCTTTCGGTGCTGATACTCGGCACGGCCGGCGCCGGATACCTCTGGTATCAGCACTTGAACAACAACCTGAAGACCGACGAGCTGAACCTCGGTGAGAACCGGGCTCCCGAGCCCACACCGAACGCGGCGGGCCAGACCCCGCTGAACATCCTCCTGATCGGTTCGGACGCGCGGGACTCCAAGGAGAACCAGAAGCTCGGCGGCGCCAAGGAGACCTTCGGGGGCACTCCGCTCGCCGACGTCCAGATGCTGCTCCACCTGTCGGCCGACCGCACGAACATGTCAGTCGTCAGCATGCCGCGCGACACCCTGCTCGACATCCCCAAGTGCACCGACCCGGACGACGGCAAGGTCTACGAGGCTTCGACGCAGCGGACGATGACGAACCAGACGCTCGGCCGCGGCGGCCCCGGCTGCACGGTCGCCACCTGGGAGAAGCTCACCAACATCCACATCAACCACTTCATGGAAGTGGACTTCTCGGGTGTGGTCGACATGGCCGACGCCATCGGCGGCGTACCGGTCTGCGTGGACGCCAACATCCTCTCGCGCGACAGTCAGGGCCACGGCTCCGGTCTGAAGCTCGAAAAGGGCACCACGGCCGTCAAGGGCAAGCAGGCCCTGCAGTGGCTGCGCACCCGCTACGGCTTCGACGGTGGCACCGACATCAGCCGTGCCAAGGCCCAGCACATGTACATGAACTCTCTCGTGCGGGAGCTGCGCGAGAACGCCGGTCTGAGCAGCCCCAACAAGCTGCGCAAGCTCGCCGAGACGGCCACCAGCGCGCTCAAGGTCGACGAGGGCCTGGGCAGCGTCAAGAAGCTCTTCGACCTGAGCAACGAGCTCAAGAAGGTCTCGCCGGAGCGGACCACGATGACGACCATGCCGTTCGAGTACCTGGGCGCGCGCGTGATCCCCAAGCCGGGCGACGCCGAGCAGCTCTTCCGCCTCGTACGCGACGACGTCTCACTGGACGGCAAGGGAAAGAAGAAGAAGGCCACCGAGGAGAAGCTCTCGGACGACCCGGCCGCCGCGGACGGCGAGATCGCCGTACAGGTGCAGAACGCCACCCGCACGGGCGTCGAGGCACCGGTCAGCGGTCGCGCGACCACGATCACGCAGCTCCTCGCCGGGAAGGGCTTCACCAAGGCGCAGGCGGATACGACGACGGCTTCGGCAGAGGAGAAGACCGTCATCAGGTTCCCCACCGCCGACCTGGAGGGCGACGCCCAGCGGGTCGCCAAGTCCCTTGGCATGAAGCTTAGTTCGGTGAAGAAGTCGACGGACGTCTCCGGGGTCACGCTGGTCGTCGGTGCCGACTGGCGGGAGGGGAACACCTACCCCAAGTCGGCGTCGAAGCAGGACGACAAGACGCCGGATTCGGCGGAGGCGCTCAACGGCTCGGACAAGAAGGCGTGCATGCACGTGGATCCGAATTTCACCTGGGAGTGAGCCCGGCCCGCCACACGTCGGTAGCGGGCCGGATCCGTCGTGCGGCTGTGCTCAGGCCTCGCTGAGAACAGCCGGACGCCGGGAGGCGATGACCTTCTTGGCGAGCGAGCGCGGGCTGGTCAGGAAGCCCCAGCCCCACGTCATGTGCATGGTGGCGAGAGCCACCGGGATCTGGAGCCGCGCCTTCAGCGGAAGCCCCTTGCCCGCGGGCAGTGAGCCCGCCACGATCGCCGCGAGGTAGCCGGCGGGGACGACGAAGCCCCAGGGCGTGACCAGGGCGCCCACGACGACGCCCGCCGCGATCGCGCAGACCGCGGTCGGCGGCGCGAGGTAGCGCAGGTTGATGGAGCCCTCGTGGTAGCGGGCGACGACGTGCCGCCAGCGGCCGTAGTCCTTGTACTGCTTGGCGAGGGCCTTCACGCTCGGCCGGGGGCGGTACTGCACGCGCAGCTCGGGCGAGAACCAGATGAGGCCGCCCGCCTCGCGGATGCGGAAGTTCAGCTCCCAGTCCTGGGCGCGGATGAACTCTTCGTTGTAGCCGCCCTGCTGTTCGAGGGCGGTGCGGCGGAAGACACCCAGATACACGGTCTCCGCCTGCTGGGCCTCGCCGCCGGTGTGGAACGCCGCGTTGCCCACGCCGATCTTCGACGTCATGGCGGCGGCGACCGCGTGCTCCCAGTCGTTCTCGCCCTCGGCGTGCATGATGCCGCCGACGTTCTGCGCGCCGGTCTCCTCCAGGAGGCGTACGGCCGTCGCGATGTAGCCGGGCGACAGGATGCCGTGGCCGTCCACGCGCACCACGATCGGGTGACTCGATGCCTTGATCGCGGCGTTCAGGGCCGCGGGCGTGCGCCCGGTGGGGTTCGGGACGGTCTGCACCCTCGCGCGGTGCCCCGCGGTCTCTGCGACCAGTTCGGCGGCGATCTCGTTCGTGCGGTCCGTGGAGGGACCGAGCGCTACGACGACCTCCATCTCACCGTCGTACTCCTGCTCGAGGATCGCGGACACGGCAGCACGCAGATGCCGTTCCTCGTTGAGCACCGGCATGATCACGGATACGGCAGGAAGCTGCACGTCGGGGGTCGCGTTCATCGGCGCCACGTTACCGCGAATGGGGGACACCGGCGCGCGCCGCCCGGCCTGCTGCCCGGGGTCGCAGATCGTATGGGCCTACGGTTCTCGCGTTCCCCGGCCCATCGAGACTCCCCCACCCGTCCCGGCCAGGCCCGTCACCGCGGAGGTGTCCCTTCACGTGCCCACACCGCCCCGCCGCTACCCGACCCCGCCATCGCGTGACCCCCGCCCGCCACGTGCGAGGCAGCCCGCGCAGCAGTCCACGGGCCGACCGGTCAAGCAGCGCAGGCGGCCACGCTGGGTCACGCGGGCGGCGACGGCGTTCTCCGTGACGGTGCTCGCGGCGGCCGGGATCGGGCACGGCGTCGTCTCGAGTCTCGACACCGGGATCGACCGGGTGGACGCCTTCAAGGACATGAAGAACAGGCCGAAGGCGGGCAACGGCATGAACGTCCTGCTCGTCGGCACCGACGGCCGGGACAAGATCACCGATGCGGACAAGCAGAAGTACCGCCTCGGCGGAGCGCCCTGCCACTGCACGGACACGATCATGATCGTGCACATCTCGGAGGACCGTGATCGCGCCAGCGTCGTGAGCCTGCCCCGGGACAGCTACGCCGAGATGCCCGAGCACATCGACCAGAACTCCGGCGAGAAGCACAGGCCGCATCCGGTCAAGATGAACGCGGCGTACGCGGAGGGCGGCCCCAACCTCACCGTGCGGACCGTCGAGAACATGACGAAGGTCAAGATCGACCACTATCTCGAGGTCGACTTCACCAGCTTCATGAAGACCGTGGACGTGCTCGGCGGCGTCGAGATCTGTACGGCCCGCCCGCTGAAGGACTCGTACACCGGGCTCGACCTGGCCATCGGCACGCACACGCTGAACGGCGGATCGGCGCTGCAGTACGTCCGCACACGGCACGTCGACGGCACGTCCGACCTGGGGCGGATGCGCCGCCAGCAGCGGTTCCTGGCGGCGCTGATCTCGAAGGCGACCGGCAGCGGGGTGCTGCTCAACCCGCTCAAGTTCCGTGACGTGACCAGGACGCTGCTCAGCTCGGTCCGGGCCGACAGCGGCTTCGGCACGAACGAGATGCTCTCCCTGGGGCGTGCGATGCGCGGCTTCTCGCCGCGTTCGTCGGAATTCACCACGGTGCCGCTGCTCAGCAAGGGCGTGATGGTGCCGGGCATCGGGTCGACGCTGAAGTGGGACCCGAAGAAGTCCACGAAGCTCTTCGACGCGCTGCGCTCGGACCGGCCCCTCGCCGCGCACCACGCCAAGCGGGCCATCGTCGACGTGTCACCGCAGCAGATCCGGGTGCAGGTCGACAACGCCACGGGCAAGCCGGGCCTGGGCAAGCAGATCGACAGCGCGCTGCGCTCCACCGGCTTCCGGACGACGCGGGCCCCGGGCAATTGGCCGGGCGCACCCCTCAAGCGCACGGTCGTCGCGTACGACCCGCGCTGGGACCGCTCAGCGAAGTCCCTGGCGACCGCGCTTCCCGGCAGCCTGCTGCGGGCGGTGAACGAGCAGGGCTCGACCCTGAAGGTGTTCGCGGGCCAGGACTTCAAGCAGGTCAGGCCGGTACGGGCGGAGGACGCCTATCAAGGCGAGTTCGGGGCCATGACCGGCGACCAGGTGGTGTGCCAGCGGTAGCCGTAGCTGTAGCTGCCCTCAGTCGTCGAGGCCCTCGGCGGCACGCGCCTGCCGCAGCTCCTTGATGGCCCGGCGCCGCGCCAGACGGTGCGTGCGCCGGATCTGCGCCTCCTGATACCGGCGCCGGTCCCGCTCGGTCTCCGGAAGCACCGGCGGCACGCCCCGCGGCTTGCCGTCCGCGTCGACGGCGGCGAAGACGAGGTACGCGGAGCCCACCTGCTGGGCGGGCGTCGACTCGTTCCAGCGCTCGGCGAGGACCCGGACGCCGACCTCCATGGAGCTGCGCCCCGTCCAGTTGACCTGTGCCTTCACATGGACGAGGTCGCCGACCCGCACCGGTTCGAGGAAGGCCATCTCGTCCATGGACGCGGTGACCGCGGGCCCGCCCGAGTGCCGTCCCGCCACGGCCCCCGCCGCATCGTCCACCAGCTTCATGATCACGCCCCCGTGCACCGTTCCGAGGAGGTTGGTGTCGCCGTGGGTCATGATGTGGCTGAGGGTCGTGCGGGACGCCGAAGTCGGCTTGCCCGGAATCTCCGATTCCGTGCCAGGGGCCAGGTCTGTCATGCACTCCACCCTATGTCTGACGTATGTCCGTGCCGCGCCCGGCCGCTTTGCATCAGCTCTGCAACAGCCCTGAACCGAAATCCCGCCTGCCCTGTGAGGCACGTAGGCAGAGACGGCACACTGGTCCACATGAGCGATTGGCCTGACGACCAGGGCAACGGCCGAGGATACGGCCGTGGCAGCGGGAGCACGCAGCCTGAGGGCGCCCGCAGGATGCGGCATGTCCAGCGCGGCGGCCCGTCCGGCCGACCGGGCCAGCAGCCGGGGGGCGGTGTACCGCAGCAACCCGCGTACGACGACGGACAGGGACAGCGGTACGGCGACGCGAGGGACGAGATGTTCGAGCCCCGCAGCGGCTCCCGCCAGGACGGCTACAACAACGGCTACGACAGCGGTTACAACACCGGCCAGGTCTACGGCGCCCCGAACGGCCAGGGCAACGGCGGACAGGGCGGCCAGGGCGGCGACGACGGTTACGGCACGCGCGCTCCCCGCCCCGCCCCGAACTGGCGGCGCCGCATCAAGATCGGCTCGATCACCTTCGTCGTGCTGCTGCTCGCGGTCTCCATCACCACGTACTTCTGGGCCGACTCCAAGCTCAAGCGTGAGGTCGACCTCTCCAAGGTCATCGAGCGCCCCGACGGCGGGGACGGCACGAACTACCTGATCGTCGGCTCCGACAGCCGCGAGGGCATGACCGCCGAGGACAAGAAGAAGCTGCACACGGGCTCGGCCGAGGGCAAGCGCACGGACTCGATGATGATCCTGCACGTCGCGGACGACGGCGGGAACACGATGATCTCGCTGCCGCGTGACTCGAACGTGACGATCCCGAACTTCAAGGGCGCGGAGTCCGGCAAGCTCTACCCGAACCAGGGCCGCCAGACGAAGCTGAACGCGGCGTACGCGGAGGACGGCCCCGAGCTGCTCGTCCGCACCATCGAGTACAACACCGGCCTGAAGATCGACCACTACGCCGAGATCGGCTTCGGCGGCTTCGCCAAGATCGTGGACGCGGTCGGCGGCGTGGAACTGGACATCCCCAAGGGCTTCAAGGACGAGAAGTCCGGCGCCGACTTCGAGTCGGGCAAGCAGACCCTCGACGGCCAGCAGGCCCTGGCCTTCGTCCGTACGCGCTACGCCCTGCCGGGCAGCGACCTGGACCGCACGAAGAACCAGCAGAAGTTCCTCGCGGCCCTGGCCAACCAGGCGGCGACGCCGAGCACGGTCCTCAACCCGTTCAAGCTCTACCCCACGATGGGCGCGGGCCTCGACACCTTGATCGTCGACAAGGACATGGGCCTGTTCGACGTGGCGTCCATGTTCTGGGCGATGAAGGGCGTCACGGGCGGCGACGGCAAGTCCATGAACATGCCGCTCGCGGGCTCGACCGGCGGCAATCTCCTGTGGGACAAGGCCAAGGTCAAGCAGATGGTCTCCGAGCTGAACAACGACGAGAAGGTGACCGTCTCGGGCGGCTGAGGCACTTAGCCCGCTTCATTCGCTTCATTCGCTTCATCCGTACGTCGAGAGGGCCCCGCCGGTTGGACCGGCGGGGCCCTCTCGCGTGCCGCGATCACGGCTTCGTCCCCCGAACGCTTCGCCCGCCGTGAAGCCGCGGCCCCTGCGTGTCACGGTGGACCGGACCCCACCTGACGCCCGGAGCCCGCCAATGGCAGATCTGCAGGTCGAACTCGACACCACCGCCGAAGCCGGAGACCTGGACCGGCCCCCCGAGCCCCCGCCCATATCCGATCCCGGACCGACATCCGAGCACGTACCGGTGTACGAGCCCGCGCCCGAAGCCGTGCTCGAAGCCGCGCCCGGACGAGACCCGGCACGTGCGCCTGACCCTCTGCGCAGCGCCCGCGCGCTGCTCGCCGCGCATCCCGTCGCCGACGGCTACAGCGGACTGCCCTGGGCGCTGCGCGCACTGCCCTGGTACGACCTGGAGCTCGGCGACAGCGCCGTGGACGCCGATGTGCCGCGACTGCGGGCGGGCGGCGTGGGGGCGCAGTTCTGGTCCGTGCACGTCCCGGAGAGCATCACCGGCGACCGCGTGCTCGGCGCGACCCTCGAACAGCTCGACCTCGTCAAGCACGTCGTCGACGGCCACTCCGAAGGACTGCGCCTGGCCCGCACGGCGTCCGAGGTGGCCGACGCCCGCCACTGCGGCCGTATCGCCACCCTGATCGGCCCGGCGCGCGCCGATGCCATGGGCGACTCGCTCGCCGCCCTGCGCGCTCTGCACGCCCTCGGCCTGTGCTCGTTGACGCTCTCCGGCACGTCATGGGCGGGCCCCGACGGGCTGAGCCCGTTCGGCGAGGAGGTGGTGCGCGAGCTGAACAGGCTCGGGGTGCTCGCCGAGCTGTCCGGGGCCTCCGAGGCCACCGCGCGCCGGGTGCTCGCCGTCTCCAGGGCGCCGGTGCTCTTCACCCGCTCGGGGGCCCGCGCACTGCGGGACGCCCCGGAGAACCTCCCGGACGACCTGCTCACCGCGCTCGGCGCCGCCAAGGGCCTGTGCCTGGTGCCGCTGGCGGCCGAGCAGACGGGTTCCTCGATACGTGAGGTGGCGGACCACCTCGATCACGTACGCCGCCTCGCGGGCCCGGAGTGCGTGGGCCTCTCGGGGACGTACGACACCTCGGCCGCGCACCCCGACGGCCTGGCCGACGCATCGCGCTATCCGCACCTCATCGCCGAGCTGATCGAGCGCGACTGGCCGGAGGACGACCTCGCGCGCCTGACGTGGGGCAATGTCCAACGGGTGCTGCGCGGGGCGGACTTCGCGGGGCGGGCGGCGCGGGAGAGACTGCGGCAGCAGCAGGCGAGAACGGGCTGAGGCTTCAGCTCCCGGGCTTCAGCCCTCGGGGATCAGCTCTCGAAGATCAGCTCTCGGGGATCCGGCAGAGGCAGAACGGGTGCCCTGCCGGGTCGGCGTAGACGCGGAAGTCGCGGACGCCGTTGTCGTCGTCGACGTCGAGCGGCGTGGCGCCCAGGGCGAGTACGCGGTCCTGGGCGCGCTCGATGTCCTGGACGGCCGGTCCCACGTCGAGGTCGATGTGGATCTGCTGCGAACCGGCGTCCGCGTGCGGCCAGTTCGGCGGGCGGTGGCCCGCGGCGCGCTGGAAGCAGAGGCGGAGGCCGCCGGTCGAGTGGAGCGTGACCCAGTCGCCCTCCACCTCACCCTCGTCGGTCTCTGTCTCGATCTCACCGCCGAGCAAGTCCCGGTAGAACTCGGCGAGTCGGCGGGGATCCGGGCAGTCGATGACGACGTTGCGCATCCGCGCGACGGGCGCCTCGGAGGGCGTGGGCGGGGGTGCGGGCGGGGGCGTCATGCGTGTTCCCTCTCTGTTCTCAGCAGGCGCAGAGACAGAACGGGTGCCCGGCCGGGTCCGCGTACACCCGGAAGCTGCGGGTGCGGTCGTCCGCCTCGAGCACGGTGGCACCGAGCGCGAGCACCTCCTTCTCGGCGGCGTCCAACTCCGCCCGCGGTACTTCGAGGTCCAGATGGAACTGCTGCGGGTGCGCCTGGTCCGGCCACTGCGGCGCCACGTAGCCGGGGACGGCCTGGAACTGGAGCGGGGTGCCGCCGCTGCCTTCGAGGTCCACCCAGCCTTCGTCGTCGGCCTTGGGGGTGCCGCCGAGGACCGCGGCGTAGAAGGTGGCGAGTGCGAGGGGGTCGGGACAGTCGAGTACGACGGCGCCGAGTTTGGCGAGGGGCATGGTCTTCTCCTCAGCTCAGTGAGATACCAGCGGCAGTTACCAGCACCTGCGTGCTAGGGGTAACGGTTACTGCATACTCCCCCATTGGCGGTAACGTCGCAAGCATGAATGGCCGCAACCATGAATGACAGAGCACCTGCCCCCGGAGGTCTCGCACTGATCCAGGCACTGGTGAACACCTTGGACCTGGAGTCGGGCGCGGACGCACTGGACACGTCGGAAGGGCGCGCCCCGTTCGGTCTCGCGCCGGGCGCGGAGACGGGGGCGGCGCGGGAGCTGCGCGAGTCACTGCGGGTCGCGTGTCTCGCCCATGCGGGGCACGGGCCGCACACCGCCGCGCCCGCGCTCTCCCAACTCCTCGCGGGAGCACCGCTGTTGGTGCGGGTCGACGCGGAGGACGGGTCGGCGTCGCTGGCCCCCGTGGAGCCGGACGCGCTCGTCTCCCGGGTCGCCCTGGCCATCGCGGAGGCGGTCGCGGCGGGCACCTGGTCCCGCCTCAAGGCGTGCGAGGCCCCGGACTGTCACTGGGCGTACTACGACCGCAGCCCTGCCGGGCGGAGCCGGTGGTGCGACATGGGCGTGTGCGGGGCCCGCGCGAAGATGCGGGCCTACCGGGCACGGAAGGGCGCGTAAGGGCGCGTAAGGGAACGCAAGGCAACGTAAGGGCGCACAAAGGCACGTAAGGGCAAGAACGGAGCTTAGGCCGACGGCCTGCCCATCGCCCGGTACGTCCAGCCCGCCGCACGCCAGACCTCCGGGTCGAGCGCGTTGCGGCCGTCCAGGATGAGCCGGTTCGAAGCGACCTCGCCGAGCGCCGCCGGGTCGAGCTCGCGGAACTCACGCCACTCCGTGAGGTGCAGGACCACGTCCGCGCCCCTGACGGCGTCCACGGCGCTCTCCGCGTACGCGAGCGTCGGGAAGAGGCGGCCCGCGTTCGCCATCCCCTTGGGGTCGTACACGGTGACCTGGCCGCCCTGGAGGTGGATCTGCCCGGCGACGTTCAGCGCGGGCGAGTCACGTACGTCGTCGGAGTCCGGCTTGAATGTCGCACCGAGGACCGCGACCCGCTTGCCCAGGAAGGACCCGCCGCCGAGCGCCTCGCGCGCCATCTCCACCATCTGCCCGCGCCGGCGCATGTTGATGGAGTCGATCTCCCGCAGGAAGGTCAGCGCCTGGTCGGCGCCGAGCTCCCCGGCCCGCGCCATGAACGCCCGGATGTCCTTCGGCAGGCAGCCGCCACCGAAGCCGATCCCGGCCCGCAGGAACTTCTTGCCGATGCGGTCGTCGTACCCGAGCGCCTCGGCCAGCTTCACGACGTCGCCGCCCGCGGCCTCGCACACCTCGGCCATCGCGTTGATGAAGGAGATCTTCGTGGCGAGGAAGGAGTTGGCCGCGGTCTTCACGAGCTCGGAGGTCGGGAAGTCCGTCACGACGAAGGGCGAGCCCTCGCCGACCGGACCCGCGTACACCTCGCGAAGCAGCTTCTCGGCGTTCGCGCTGCGTACGCCGACGACGATGCGGTCCGGGTGAAGGGTGTCCTTCACGGCGAAGCCCTCCCGCAGGAACTCCGGGTTCCAGGCCAGCTCGGCCTCGGCGCCCACCGGCGCGTTCGCGGCGAGCTCGCGCGCGAGGCGGTCCGCGGAGCCGACCGGCACGGTCGACTTGCCGACGACGAGCGCGGGGCGCGTCAGATGCGGGGCGAGCTGCGCGAAGGCGCTGTCCACGTAGCTCATGTCGCAGGCGTACTCACCGTGCTTCTGCGGGGTGTTCACGCAGACGAAGTGGACGTCACCGAAGGCCGCGACCTCCGCGAAGTCCATGGTGAAGCGCAGCCGCCCGCTCGAACCCTCGATCCCGGCGACATGCTTGCGCAGCAGCTCTTCCAGACCGGGCTCGTACATCGGGACCTCGCCCCGCTGCAGCATCTCGATCTTCTCGGGCACGACGTCGAGGCCGAGCACCTCGAAACCGAGCTCGGCCATGGCCGCGGCGTGCGTGGCACCGAGGTAGCCGGTGCCGATCACGGTGATCTTGAGGGCCATGCGGTGCTCCAGGGGTCTACGGCCGTCAGTGCGGTGCCCGAGCATAGTCGGGCCCTTGGGCGGGCACGTTTCCGCCATCGCCACCCGCATCGCCACCCGTCGGCGGTCCGCTTGCCGGCCGCTGTCGGCAAGCTCACGTATCCCTCGCGCGAGCCGCCCTCTAAAATTTGGGTTACTTAACGGTAATTAGCACCTTGGAGCGTGAGAAACCTTGGCCGGATCGGCTGATTTCGACCTGTACCGCCCGTCCGAGGAGCACGACATGCTCCGCGACGCGATCCGTTCGCTCTCCGAGGCGAAGATCGCGCCGTTCGCCGCGGCGGTCGACGAGGAAGCCCGTTTCCCGCAGGAGGCGCTCGACGCCCTCGTCGCCTCCGATCTGCACGCCGTGCACGTACCGGAGAGCTTCGGCGGCACCGGCGCCGACGCGCTCGCCACGGTCATCGTGATCGAGGAGGTGGCACGCGTCTGCGCCTCGTCGTCCCTGATCCCCGCCGTGAACAAGCTGGGCTCGCTCCCTGTGATCCTCTCCGGGTCCGAGGAGCTGAAGAAGAAGTACATGACGCCGCTCGCCAAGGGCGAGGGCATGTTCTCGTACGCCCTCTCCGAGCCGGACGCGGGTTCCGACGCGGCGGGCATGAAGACGAAGGCCGTCCGTGACGGGGACTCCTGGGTCCTCAACGGCGTGAAGCGCTGGATCACGAACGCGGGCGTCTCCGAGTACTACACGGTGATGGCCGTGACCGACCCGACCAAGCGCTCGAAGGGCATCTCCGCCTTCGTCGTCGAGAAGTCGGACGAGGGCGTCTCCTTCGGCGCCCCCGAGCGCAAGCTCGGCATCAAGGGTTCACCGACCCGCGAGGTCTACTTCGACAACGTTCGCATCCCCGCCGACCGCATGATCGGCGAGGAGGGAACGGGCTTCGCGACGGCGATGAAGACCCTGGACCACACCCGCATCACGATCGCGGCCCAGGCGCTCGGCATCGCGCAGGGCGCCCTGGACTACGCCAAGGGGTACGTCAAGGAGCGCAAGCAGTTCGGGAAGCCGATCGGCGACTTCCAGGGCGTGCAGTTCATGCTCGCGGACATGGCGATGAAGATCGAGGCCGCGCGTCAGCTGACGTACGCCGCCGCTGCCAAGTCGGAGCGCGGCGACGCGGACCTCACCTTCCAGGGCGCCGCCGCGAAGTGTTTCGCGTCGGACGTCGCGATGGAGGTCACCACGGACGCCGTCCAGCTGCTCGGCGGCTACGGCTACACCCGTGACTACCCCGTCGAGCGCATGATGCGCGACGCGAAGATCACGCAGATCTACGAGGGCACGAACCAGGTCCAGCGGATCGTGATGGCCAGGAACCTTCCCTAGCAAGGTTTTCGCAGGTCAGCGGCCATCTCTGATGACTCGGGGCGGCGCCCCCGACCTGCGTGAACACCACGGCCCCCGGCATCGCGCCGGGGGCCGTCCGCATCTGTTGGCACACCAGCAGGCGGGGTCACTCGTCCTTGGGCGGGATGACGAACCCTCGCATTGGCCCCGACCCCGGTTTCTCCTCGGGAAACTCGGCCGCCACGGACGCCAGTACGTCAGCGGTCACGTCCCGTCGCGTGGCGGGGTCTGCCGTGTCGTACACACGCCACTCCCCTGCTGAGTTCTCCGAACCCTCGGGGGCGACCACACCTGGAATCCCCAACTGCCTGAGTACAGAATCGACTTGCCGTGCCTGCTCCGCGTCCACACTTCCGCCTTCCCTCTGGTTGCCGCCGACCTAGCTACCGCCACCGCCACCGCCCGAGCAGTGCGAAGCGCACTTGCCCGGATTGATCGGGCCGCAGCCGCCAGGCTTGGGAGTGTGGGAGCAACTCGCCGCCACCGAGACAAGGGCCTTGGTCGGGCCCGTCCACAGGTCACTGTCCGCGATGTGTCCAGCCTGCTCGATGACGGCCACCGTACGCGTGAGCGCGTGCTCGTCGTGCCGTTCGGCATCAGGACGCTCGGGCCAGTGATGCACGAACCGTCCCAGACGCTCGCACAGCTTCTCGTACAGGTTCGTGTGCAGGATCAGGGCGTGCCATCCCTCATCCACCACGCGGGAGGGCGTGATCTTGACTGTGGGGAACTGCACGGCGGCGTCCATGAACTTGAGCGCTTCCATGACGATCCGCTCGGCCGTCGCCTCCTCCATACCGGAGTTGTTGTCGATGACGGTGGCGACGACACCCCCGAACGCGGCATCGGTGAGTAACGCGCGTACATCGTGCATGTTCGTTCCTCCCTGTTTTGGCACTTCACAGCCCACCCCTGCGGCTCCGCTCATCGATCTCGGCATTACCCCACCGACGCCAAAGGCTCCGGCGAGCTGAGACAGGAAGCGTCTGCTTTCCCCGCTGCTCATGTGGTCAGCCGGTCGGATGTCATGCGTCTCGTTCCCGCTCGCCATGGCCGCCCTCCCGATCGATTCCGCGTTGATGTGGTGACCGTAGGAATCAGGGAGCTTCGAGCTCCACGAACTTGCATGAGCTTGCACATCAATTCGCATGGCACATTGCGGTGTTGACGCCATAGCTCCAGGCCAAGGAAGCTAGTGCAAGCTCAAGCAAGTACCTGGACCAGGGAGCCTGCCATGGCCGTAGCGTTCGTTGGGATCGACCCGGACACCGACCGGGACCACTGCCCCACCGTGTGGACAGACCTGGAAGCTCAGGAGATCTTGTTGCAGGGGTGGAAGCCCAGCCCCGAGGCTCGGACCGAGTGCGAGGGAACCAGTCCCGCGAACGGTCCGGTGCCCGACAGTGAGGCCATCGTCAGGATTCCGGCCCGGATGATTCCGATGATCAGGGAGGCATGTGATGCCGTCGAGCGTGCCCAGCTTCGCTGAGCTGCTCGGCCGGTGCGAGCGATCCGCCGTTCACCTGGAGCTGCGCGACTCGTACGCCGCCACGGACCGGTTCGAGGCGTGGCAGCGTGGCGAGCGGATCAGTTGGGAGGATCGCGACTCCTGGTGGCATCCCTACGACCAGTTGATCGCGGACACGGTGGCCAGAGGTGTGGTGATCCGCAGGGCCCGGGTGATCTCCGAACCGGTGTCGGACTACATCCGGTGGGAGCACTACGTCACTCACGCCAACGTCACAGCCGGTGAGGAAGTCCGGTGGCTGCCCCGGCGACTGAGCACGGCCATCGCCCTGCCGGGGAACGACTTCTGGCTGTTCGATGACGCGCTGCTCCGGGTGCACCACTTCTCGGGTGACGGAGCGGTGGTGGAGGACGAGATCACGACGGACGCCGAAGCCGTGAAGCTGTGCTCCACCGCCTTCGAAGCGGTATGGGAGCGAGCGATCCCGCACCACCAGTACAAGGTCTGACGAGGGCCGGCGCCATGCCCCCACACCCCTCTTCACGTGTTCAGGAGGCTCGCGAGCATCTTGCGAGGCGTCTGCGCGAGGTCCGGAAGGACGCGGGTATCAGCGGGCGGGAGCTGGCCGTCAGGTGCAACTGGTCAGAGTCGAAGTCGTCCCGGATCGAGAACGCCAGGACGCCTCCGTCCGATGCAGATATCCGAGCGTGGTGCAGTGCTTGCGCATCTGAAGACCAGGCCCCTGATCTGGTCGCGGCCAACCGACAGTCCGCCGAAGCGCATGTGGAGTGGAATCGCCTGCAGAGAACCGGCCTTCGGCGCCTGCAAGAGACCACCGGTGACCTGTACCGACAAACCAAGACCTTCCGTATCTACGTTTCCGACGTGATTCCTGGATTCCTCCAGACCCGGGGTTACGCCACTGCCCTGCTGTCGTCCATCGCGGACTTCCGAGGAACCCCGGATGACGTGAGCGACGCCGTGGCGGCCCGCATGCGGCGTAACGAGGTTCTGAGCCAGGGCGGGCACCGGTTCTCCTTCGTCCTGGAAGAGTCGGTGTTGCGCTACCAGCTGTGCGCCCCCGAAACCATGGCGGCCCAGCTTGGCCACTTGCTCGGAGTCATGGACCGCCAGAACGTCGCCGTGGGCGTCGTCCCGTTCTCGATGCAACGGACCGTGTGGCCCATGCCGACCTTCACGATCTTCGATGAGAGCAGGGTGCACGCGGACACGCTCGATGCTGCTTCCACACTCACGCAGCCCAGTCAGGTCGAGCTGTACGCCCGCGCCTTCGAACGGCTCTCGCAGCAGGCCGCGAGGGGAGCGGCAGCACGCTCCCTCATCGTGGATGCGGTGGCGTCCCTGGCCTGAGGGCCCTCCACCTGGTCAGTGTTCGGTGGTGCTGTTCAGGCGGTGGTCCGGTTCAGGCGGAGGGCGGAGATGAGGAAGAAGACTCCGCCGAGCAGGGCATAGCCGGCCAGCGTGCTCAGCGAGGCGTCGTCCTTGCCGGCCTGCGCGGCGAAGGATGCTCCGGCGAGAGTGGAGATGGCGCCACTGGCGATCATCGGCCACTGGCCTCCCATGCCGCGTCGCAGGACGCCGACGATCAGCTGGACGAGGCCTGCGGTGATGGCCCAGGCACCCCAGACGCGCAGGACGGCCGGAATGCCGGAGGATGCCGCGGCGGCCAGACCCGCGGTGGTGAGGGCGCTGAGCGCGATGTTCGCGTAGAGGCCGCGCACCGGTCCGCCGTTCGCTTTGGCGGCCCTGGCGTCGACGACCGCGCACGCCATGTCGAACAAGGGGTAGATCACCAGCAGTGTCGCGCTGAGAGGGCCCAGGGTGTGGGCGGACGTGAACAGCAGGACGGCCCAGACGGCGGCGAACGCGAAGCGCACGAGATACAGGTGGCGCAGCGCTGTCGAGGCACTCGCGGGAGGGGCGGCGGGAGTGGTCGCGACGGTGGTGTCCATGAGGGACCCTTTCCATGAGGGAGAACGTTCGGTCTCTTGCCTCACATTGAAGGGTGCCGCTACCTCACTGTCAAGACCGAACGTTCTCCCTCATCGGCTGGTACGGTGGGCGCCATGAGCGCGCGTACAGAAGGCGGGAGCACGTCCGAGGCACGGTCTCGCCTGCTCGGCACAGCGACCCGGATCTTCTACGCGGAGGGCATCCACTCCGTCGGCGTGGACCGGATCATCGCGGAAGCGCAGGTCACCCGCGCCACCCTGTACCGGCATTTCAAGGGCAAGGAGGAGTTGATCCTTGCCTACCTCCAGCAGGCCGACCACGGCATCCGGGCGCAGGTCGCGGCCGTAGTGGCGGAGGGCGGACCGGCGGCCGACACGGTCCGGGCCGTCGGCCGGTCCATCGCCGAGAGCATCCAGTACTCCGGGTTCCGCGGGTGCGCCTTCCTGAACGCGGTGGCCGAGTATCCCGACCCGGCACACCCGGTCCACCAGGCCGTGCTTGCGCACCGGCAATGGTTCCTGGAGACCGTCACGCAATTGCTGGCCCAGGCCGGCCGCACGCCCGCCGACGCGGCGGGACGGCACTTCGTCATGCTCCGGGACGGGGCCATGGCGGCCGGCTGCCTTTTCGACCCGACGCTGATCTCCGAGACGCTCCTGCACGGCATCGAAGGCATCCTGTCCGCACCCCTCGCGCCTTCCGGGCGCGGCTGAGGGTTCAGCCCTCGGGCGGGGCGAGGACCGGAGGGCTGCCCCAAGGCAGTTCGAGGGCCGCCCGCAGCGCGAGCACCGCCTGCCCACCGATCCGCTCCGCGAGCTCCTGCTCGACGCGGCTCAGGACCAGTTCGGCCCTGCGGTGCGTGCGCGCGCCCTCCTCCGTGCGGCGGATCAGCCGCTGCCGCCCCGACGAGGGGTCGGGGACCTGCTCCAGGAGGCCCGCGGCGACCAGGCCGTGCACCGCCTGATGAGCGGTCTGCCGGGTGACGCCCATCCGGCGCGCAAGCTCGGAGACGGTGGTGCCTTCCGCGTCCAGGACGGCGAAGAGACCCGCCTGCGTCGGGGACACCGGGGCCTCTCCCGCCTCTTCCAGGGTCGCCAGGAGCGCGTCCTCGAACCAGCGTCGGGCGTCGCCGAGCAGTTGGGGGAGGTTACGGCCGATGGTGCCGGTGGCGTGCATGTCGAGAGCCTATGGGGGGTTCGATGACGGCGTCTTGCCCCCACTCCACTCTTCATGTCAGGCTGCCTGACGTTCCCTGCTTCGCAGACATCCCAGATATCCCAGACATCCCCCGGGAGAGCCCATGACGATCGAGTACGCCACCCGCCACCGGCGCTCCTCACGCATCCCCGCCGACCCGGGCAAGCCCTACGTCATCGAGAAGGGCGAGGGCGACCGTGCCCACCTGTTCGGCGACCTGATCACCATCTACGCGGGCGGCGAGCAGACCGAGAACGCCTTCAACTTCTTCACCGTCGAGGGCCCCAGAGGCAACATCATCCCGGCGCACCTGCACCCCGACACCTACGAGGTCTTCTACGTCACCCAGGGTGCCGTCCGCCTGTTCGTCGAGGACCTCGACGGCGAGCAGCAGGAGAAGCTCCTCACCCCGGGCGACTTCGGCTTCGTACCCAAGAACTGTCCGCACGCCTACCGCATGGAGCGCCACCACAGCCAGGTCGTCGGCGTCGCCGCGGGGCCCGGCGGCACCTTCGAGCGGTTCTTCGAGACCCTCGGCTCCCCCGCCGAGGACCTCGGTCTGCCGCGCGAGCCCGTCGTACCCACGCCCGACAAGTTCGCCACCGTCCCCCAGCAGTACGACGTGCGCTTCCTGCCCGAGCACGAGTGGCGCACCCGGTGAGCACAACGAACACGGCCCTGCGGGCGCTGATCGCCGCTCCTCATCCGGACGTGGCGCCCCTGCCGCCCGCCACGCGTCCGGCGCCGGAGCTGCGGCTCCTTCGCGGCGTTCCGTACGGCGAGGTCGACGGCGGCCGTCCGCTGGAGCTCGACCTCTGGCTGCCTGCCGCCGGAGACGGGCCCGCCCCTCTCGTCCTCTTCGTGCACGGCGGCGCCTGGCGCCGGGGGCGCCGTGACGACATGGGGCTGCGGACCAGGCACTGGGCCCCGGGCCCGTTGGAACGCATCGCCGCGGCGGGCTTCGCGGTCGCCTGCGCCGACTACCGGCTCAGCGGCGAGGCACTCTTCCCCGCCCCGCTCGACGACCTGCGCGCCGCCCTGCGCTGGATCGGCCTGCGTGCGGCGGAGCTCGGCGTCGACACCGAGAGGACTGTGGTGTGGGGCGAGTCGGCGGGCGGGCACCTGGCCTCGCTCCTCGCGCTCGACCCCACCGTCACGGCCACCGGCGCCGTGATCTGGTACGCCCCGAGCGACCTGACCGTCCCCCGCGGCCCGTTCGACCCGCACAGCGCCACGACCCCGGAGGCCCTGCTGCTCGGCGCCGCCCCCGCGGCCGTACCCGAGCGGGCCCGCGAGGCAAGCCCCGTGGCGCGGGTCCACGGCGCAGCCCCGCCCTTCCTCCTGGTCCACGGCGAGCAGGACACGATGGTCCCGGGCTCGCACAGCGAGGAGCTCGCGGCGCGGCTGCGGGACGCGGGAGTGCCGGTGAAGCTGCGTACGGTGCCGGGCGCCGACCACGGCTGGTACGGCGCGCCCGACGACGCGGTGAAGGACGTGTTCGCCCGCTCGCTGCGTTTCGCGCAGGGGTGCGTGGCCTGAGAACCACGGAGGGGGCGGGGGCAGCCGCTCGGC
>NZ_JBHTSF010000071.1:0-44979 GCF_042795295.1 Streptomyces sp. NPDC056486 | reverse complement strand
CCCTCGACCCGGAGCTCGTAGGTGTTCCACTCCCCCGCCGGATTCAGCGCCTTGTCGCGCTTCTTCAGGTCGGCGGACTGGAAGCCGTAGACGGAGCCGGTAGTCTTCTCCGGTACGTCGGTGGCGTCGATCTGGATCTCATAGCCGTTGTTCACGGCCGACCAGGGGTCGTCGGACGGCGGGAAGCCCACGAAGATCCCCGAGTTGTCGTCGCCGTCCATGCGCCAGTCCAGCTTGAGGGAGTAGGAGCCGAGCTCCTTCGCCCCGTACCAGAGCATGCCCATGCCGCCGACGGTCGTGAGGGTCCCGTCCTTCTCGTTCAGCTCGAAGGAGCCGGGGCCCGCCTGCTTCCAGGCGTCGAGGGACTTGGCCGTGCCGTCGAAGACCGGCGTGTAGCCCTTCTCCGGACGGCAGTCGGCCTGCACCGCACCCGTCGCCCAGCGGATCCCGCCGAGCAGATGCTTGCGGTACGCGGGATCGGCGAACGACTCCTTGGTGTGGCCGCTGCCCGTGTAGAAGGAGCGGCCGCCCTTGTACTCCTGGCACCAGGCGATGGGATGGTCGCCGGACATCGAGCCGCCCGTGTAGGACGACTCGTCGAGCGAGGCGAGGACGTGGGCGCTGTCCCGAGGATTGGAGCGGTAGTTGTACCACTCGTCGGTCCGGTCCCAGACCCCCGGCAGATGCGCCGTGGACGGGTGCCCGTGGTCCTCGACCTGGACCTTCGCGGGCTGGATCGCGGGGTGCGACTGGAAGTACGCGCCCGCGAGCCCGCCGTAGAAGGGCCAGTCGTACTCGGTGTCGGCGGCGGCGTGCACGCCCACGTACCCGCCGCCCTGCTTGATGTAGCCCTCGAACGCGCTCTGCTGCTTGGCGTCGAGGACGTCACCGGTCGTGGAGAGCCAGACCACGGCGTCGTACTTCGCGAGGTTCTTGGCCGTGAAGGCTTTGGCGTCCTCGGTCGCGTCGACGGCGAAACCGTTCGCCGCGCCGAGCTCCTTGATGGCCGCGATGCCCTCGGGGATGGAGTCGTGCCGGAAACCGGCGGTCTTGGAGAAGACCAGGACCTTCTCGCCGTCGGCCTTGCCCTGTGGCCCTTCCGGCTTGGAGGCGGCCGGTCCCGATACGCAGCCGATGAGCAGGGCGGCCGTGGCGGTGGCGATGGTGATGCGTGCGGATGCGCGCATGGTGGGGTGGCCCCTTTCTCAGCTCGTGGTGAAGGTGAAGTCGTCGAGGTCGTACAGGGCTCCGGTGCCCGTGCCCTTGAAGACCAGGAAGAGCGTGGTGGTCGTCTTGGGTGCCTTGCTGATGGCGGTGCTCACGTCCGCGTACGTCTCCCACGAACCGGTCGGCGCGACCTTGGCCTTGCCCAGGAGCCTGCCGGTGGCCGATCCGCTGCGTACCTCGAGCGTGCCGCCCGCGCCGGCCGACGCGACGCGCGCGGTCAGCTTGGTGGCGTTGCCGAGGATGTAGGGCTTGAAGGAGATCCAGTCGCCGTTGTTGATGTCGCCGACCGTCTTGCCTCCGTGTGCCGGAGTGTGGTTGGCCACGGACACGCCCTTGGAGTCGTCGAAGTGCTCACCCTGGCGGTTCTTGGGCTGGACGACGTTCTGGTCGTGGGTGGTCAGCGCGGGCTGGCCGTTGGCGCCCTTGTCGGTGTACTCGGCGTCGAACACCCCGAAGATGTTGGCGTTCGGGTCGTGCTCGCCGTCCGCCGACGTCTGGATGGTGCCCTCGCAGCCGTTGGCCGACGTGACCGGGTGGCCGTGGCTGTCATGGCCGAGGATGTGGGTGACCTTGACCTTCGTGCAGTCGATCGGGCCGTCTTCCTTGTCGGTCACCTTCACCTTGAAGGGCACCTTGTCGCCGAAGGTGAACAGCTGCCCGTCACCGGGGAGTTCCAGGGTCACCTTGGGTGCGGTGTTGCCGACGGTGAGGTGCGCGCTGGCCGAACCGGTGCGCCCGGTGGAGTCCTTGACGGTCACGGTCGCGGTGTAGACGCCGTTCTTCTTGTACGTGTACGAGGGGTTCTGCTGGGTCGACTTGCCGCCGTCGCCGAAGTCCCACGCGTAGGTCAGCGTCCCGCCGTCGGCGTCCGTGGCCTTCGCGGTGAACTTGGTCTTGAGCGGGGCCTGGCCGCTGGTCACGGAGGCGCTCGCCTCGGCGACCGGGGAGTGTCCTTCGGTGGCGTTCTCGATGCGGTAGAGACCGGTGTTCTCGTCGCCGCCGAACCAGGCCGTGCCGTAGTCCAGGACGTACAGCGCGCCGTCCGGGCCGAACTCCATGTCCATCACCTGCGTGCCCGTCCACGGGAACGGGTTGATGGACTGGACGGTGCCGTCCGCGCTCTGCTCGATGCGCTTGATCCAGCGCCGTCCGAACTCTCCCGCGAAGAAGTCGCCGTCGTACGCCTCCGGGAACTTCACCGGGGACGTGTTCGCCGCGTCATAGCGGTAGACGGGGCCGCCCATCGGGGACTCGGAGCCGGAGCCGAACTCCGGGACAGAGCCGCCGTCGTAGGGGATCCAGGCCTCCTGCGCGGGCGGCAGGTCGGTCAGGCCGGTGTTGTGCGGCGACTCGTTCTTCGGCGCTGCGCAGTCGAAGGCGGCGCCGGAGGTCTTGGTCTCGAAGTCGTAGTCGACGTACGCGTCGTTCTTGCCGGTGCAGAACGGCCAGCCGAAGTTGCCCGGCTTGGTCACACGGGCGAACTCGACCTGCCCGGCGGGGCCGCGCTTGGGGTCGGCCGCGCCCGCGTCGGGCCCGTAGTCACCGACGTACACAATGCCGGTCGGCTTGTCGACGCTCATGCGGAAGGGGTTGCGGAAGCCCATCGCGTAGATCTCGGGGCGGGTCTTCTCGGTGCCCGGCGCGAAGAGGTTGCCGTCCGGGACCGTGTACGAACCGTCGTCGGCGACCTTGACGCGAATGATCTTGCCGCGCAGGTCGTTGGTGTTGCCCGCGCTGCGCCGCGCGTCGAAGGCGGGGTTGCGGCTCGCGCGCTCGTCGATGGGCGTGAAGCCGTCCGAGGCGAAGGGGTTGGAGTCGTCGCCGGTCGAGAGGTAGAGGTTGCCGTCCTTGTCGAAGTCGATGTCGCCGCCCACGTGGCAGCAGGTGCCGCGGCTCGCGGGGACGTCGAGGACCTTCTTCTCGCTGGCGTTGTCGAGGGTGCCGTCGGCCTTCAGGACGAAGCGGGAGAGGCGGTTGACGCCGTCGAACTTCTTGAAGTCCTCGGCCGTGCCGTTCTCCGGGGCGTCGCCCGCGGGGGTGTCGAGCGGGGGCGCGTAGTAGAGGAAGATCGCGCGGTTCTCGCTGAACTTCGGGTCCAGGCCGACGCCTTGGAGGCCCTCTTCGTCGTGCGAGTAGACCGGTATCTTGCCCGCGATCTTGGTGTTGCCCGCGGCGTCCGTGAGGCGGAGTGTGCCGTCGCGGGAGGTGTGCAGGACCGAGCGGTCGGGCAGGACGGCGAGCGTCATCGGCTCGCCCGTCTCCTCCCCGCCCTTGGCGAGGGTCACTTGCTGGAAGTCCTCGGCGGCGGCCTTGCCGTCCGCCGCCTTGTCCGCCTGCGCCTGGGCGGCGCGGACGGCCTCCGGGTCGGCGGCGTTCGCGGTGGGGGCGACGAGGGTGAGGCTGGCGCCGGCCAGCAGAGTGCCGGTGAAGAGCGCGAGGGTCTTGCGGAATCTCAGGCGTTTCCTGTGCACGGGGTTCCTCCGGAAGGGGGACGGTCGTACGCGGGTGTGGTGCGGTGGCGCTGGGTACCGGGGTGCGCCGTCACCCCGGGAAAGATTCATGTCCTGTACACATCAGGGACGGTAGCCACGTTTGTCCGTGGCGGAAAGCCCTTGCACTGCATCAGAGTTCGGCTTTTACCTTGCGCGGGACAAAGTGGATGAGTGGGTTGGGGGTGCGGGCAGGGAGATTCACCCCACCCCGCCCCTTCCCTTAACCAGGGGCCGGCCCCTGGACCCCGAAGACCCCAGGTGCCGTCCATCACCGGCTTCGCCGAGTTCGTCCTCAAACGCCGGACGGGCTAATTGCCTCCGAACGCAGCGTCGAATGACGCCGTCGGGGGCTCGAAGTCGTACGCCTTCAGACGCTTCAGCGCCTCCGGCGCCCCCTGGAGACGGTCCATGCCCGCGTCCTCCCACTCCACCGAGACCGGGCCCTCGTAGGAGATCGAGCGCAGCATCCGGAACACGTCCTCCCAGGGGACGTCCCCGTGGCCCGCCGACACGAAGTCCCAGCCGCGGCGCGGGTCGCCCCACGGCAGGTGCGAGCCCAGACGGCCGTTGCGGCCGTCCAGGCGGCGCCTGGCCTCCTTGCAGTCGACGTGGTAGATCCGGTCCCGGAAGTCGTAGAGGAAACCGACCGGGTCCAGGTCCTGCCACACGAAGTGCGAGGGATCGAAGTTCAGGCCGAAGGCCGTGCGGTGGTCGACCGCCTCCAGAGCGCGCTTCGTCGTCCAGTAGTCGTACGCGATCTCCGAGGGATGTACCTCGTGGGCGAAGCGCACGCCCTGTACGTCGAAGACGTCGAGGATCGGATTCCAGCGCTCGGCGAAGTCGTCGTAGCCGCGCTCGATCATCGTCTCCGGCACGGGCGGGAACATCGCCACCAGATGCCAGATCGCCGAGCCGGTGAAACCGACGACCGTGTCGACGCCGAAGGCGGCCGCCGCACGTGCCGTGTCCTCGATCTCGCGGGCGGCGCGCTGCCGGACCCCCTCCGCCTCTCCGTCGCCCCAGATGCGGGCGGGCAGGATCGCCTGATGCCGCTCGTCGATGATCGCGTCGCAGACGGCCTGCCCGACCAGGTGGTTGGAGATGGCCCAGCACTTGAGGCCGTACTTGTCGAGGAGCTGGCGGCGCGAGTCCAGATAGGAAGGGTCGCTCAGCGCCTTGTCGACCTCGAAGTGGTCGCCCCAGCAGGCGAGTTCGAGGCCGTCGTAGCCGAAGTCGCGGGCGAGGCGGCAGACCTCCTCAAGTGGCAGGTCGGCCCACTGGCCGGTGAAGAGCGTGAAGTCGCGGGGCATGAACAGGCCTCCTCAGACCGTGACGGGGGTGGAAGCTATGGAGGTGTAGACCGAGTTCTTCGCCGCGCTCTCCTCCACCGCGGCGAGCACCCGCTGCACCGAGAGACCGGCGGCGAAGGACGGTTCGGGCTGCTCACCCGTGGCGATGGCGTGCAGCAGGTCGCGGGCCTGGTGCACGAACGTGTGCTCGTAGCCAAGGCCGTGACCCGGCGGCCACCAGGCCTCCAGGTACGGGTGGCCCGGCTCGGTGACGAGGATGCGGCGGAAGCCGGAGGAGGTGGCGGGCTCCGTGTGGTCGTGGAAGGAGAGCTCGTTCAGACGCTCCAGGTCGAAGGCCAACGAGCCGTCGGAGCCGTTGAGTTCGAGCTTCAGGGCGTTCTTGCGACCCGCGGCGAACCGGGTCGCCTCGAAGGACGCCAGGGCGCCCGACGGGAAGCGTCCCGTGAAGACCGCGGCGTCGTCCACCGTGACCTGACCGACCCCGGTGCTCCCCTCCGCCGTGAGACCGCTCGACGCCCCTTCGAGCAGCGGCCGCTCCCGTACGAACGTCTCGGTCAGCGCCGACACCCCCGCCACCGGCTCCCCCACCAGGTACTGCGCGAGGTCCACGATGTGCGCACCCAGATCACCGAGCGCGCCGGAACCCGCGCGGTCCTTGCTCAGCCGCCACGTCAGCGGGAAGCCGGGGTCGACCAGCCAGTCCTGGAGGTAGGTGAGCCGCACGTGCCGCAGCGTGCCGAGCCGGCCATCGGCGACCATCTGCCGGGCGAGCGCGAGGGCGGGAACGCGGCGGTAGTTGAAGCCGACCATCGCCACCTGCCCCCGTGCGCGGGCCCGTTCGGCGGCCTCGGCCATCGCCTCGGCCTCCTCGACGGTGTTGGCGAGCGGCTTCTCGCACAGCACGTGCTTGCCCGCTTCGAGCGCGGCGATCGCGATCTCCGCATGGCTGTCGCCGGGGGTGCAGATGTCGATGATGTCGACGTCGTCACGGGCCACGAGTGCGCGCCAGTCGGTCTCCGCGGCCGCCCACCCGAGGCGGTCCGCCGCGGCGCGCACGGCGGAGCCGTCGCGTCCGCAGACCGCCGAGAGGACCGGCCGCAACGGCAGATCGAAGACGCGTCCGACGGTGCGCCAGCCCTGGGAGTGGGCGGCGCCCATGAAGGAGTATCCGACCATGCCCACCCCCAATGGCCGCTTACCGGTCTCAGCCTCGTGTTCCGTCTCACGCATGCGGTACTCCTCCTGGTAAAAGCTCGGTGGGGGGTGCGGACGCGCGCATCACTTGAAGCCGGTGGACATGTACTTGCCGACGTTTTCCTTGTCGACGACGGCCGAGTAGAGGGTGATGAAGGCCGGGATCTCGAACTCGGCCATGCCGCTGATGCCCTTGCCCTGCCCGAGCGCACGCGCCAGGTCGATCGCGGACGCGGCCATGGTCGGCGGGTAGAGCACGGTGGCCTTGAGCACGCTGTCGTCGGACTCGATGGCCTGCATCGCGGAGAGCGCGCCCGCGCCGCCGACCATCAGGAAGTCGTCGCGACCCGCCTGCTTGATGGCGCGCAGGGCGCCCACGCCCTGGTCGTCGTCGTGGTTCCACAGGGCGTCGAAGTTCTTCTGCGCCTGCAGGAGCTGGGACATCTTCGACTGTCCCGACTCGACGGTGAAGTCGGCGGCCTGCCGGGCGACCTTCTCGATGTTCGAGTAGTTCTTCAGGGCGTCGTCGAAGCCCTTCGAGCGCTGCTTGGTCAGCTCCAGGTTGTCGAGACCCGCGAGCTCGACGACCTTGGCGCTCTTCTTGTCCTTGAGCTTCTCGCCGATGTAGTGGCCCGCGCTCAGCCCCATGCCGTAGTTGTCGCCGCCGACCCAGCAACGGTAGGCCTGCGGCGAGGCGAAGACCCGGTCGAGGTTGACGACGGGTATGCCCGCCTTCATCGCCTTCAGGCCGACCTGGGTGAGCGCCTTGCCGTCGGCCGGCAGGATCACCAGGACGTCGACCTTCTTGTTGATCAGCGTCTCGACCTGGCCGATCTGGGCGGCCGTGTCGTTCGAGCCCTCGGTGGCCTCAAGGGTGACGTCCGAGTACTTCTTCGCCCGCTCCTTGGCGTTGTCGTTGATCGCGTTGAGCCAGCCGTGGTCGGCCTGCGGGCCGGCGAAGCCGATGGTGACCTTCTTGCCCGGCTTGTCGTCGGCGACCGGCTGGGACTTGTCGTCCGAGCCCTCGTCCTTGGGTTCGTTGCTGGTGCAGCCCGTTATGAGGGCGCCGGTGGACAGGGCGGCCGCTCCGAAGAGCAGTCCTCTGCGGCTCGTGATGTCTGGCATGGCGGTGAACCCTTCGGGTCTGCGGGTCAATGAGTTGAGGACGTACGTCGCTGGACGAGCACCGCGGCGACGATGATCGCCCCCTTGGCGATCTGCTGGACGGCGGTCTCCAGGTTGTTGAGCGCGAAGATGTTCTGGATCGTCGTGAAGATCAGCACGCCGAGCACGGAACCGATGATGGTGCCGCGGCCGCCGCTGAGCAGGGTGCCCCCGATGATCGCGGCGGCGATGGCGTCGAGCTCGTAGAGGTTGCCGTTGGTGTTCTGGCCCGACCCGGAGAGGATGATGAGGAGGAAGGCCGCGATGCCGCAGCAGAGGCCGGAAAGCAGGTAGAGGTAGAGACGCTGCCTGCGTACGTCGATGCCTGCGAGCCGCGCCGCTTCCGCGTTGCCGCCGACCGCGACCGAGCGGCGCCCGAAGGTGGTGCGGTTCAGGAGCAGCCAGCCGACGACGGTGACGGCGGCGAAGACGAGCACGAGCGGCGGGATGCCGAGGACGTAGGAGTCGCGCTCGCCGAGCTTGAGCACGCTGTCCACGGTGACCATCTGCGTCTTGCCGTCGGTGATCTGCAGGGCAAGGCCCCGGCCCGCGGCCAGCATCGCGAGCGTCGCGATGAACGGCACCATCGCGCCGTACGCGATGAGCATGCCGTTGACGAGGCCGCAGGCCATGCCGACGATCACCGCGGTGAAGAGGATGCCGGCGAAGCCGTACTCCTGGGTCGCCACCGTCGTCGCCCACACCGAGGCGAGCGCGACGATCGCGCCGACCGACAGGTCGATGCCGCCGGAGATGATCACGAAGGTCATGCCGACCGTCACGACGCCGATGACGGACGCCTGAGTGAGGATCAGCTGGACGTTGTCGGTGTCCAGGAACGAGTCGGGCTGGGTGATGCCGCCGATCAGGACGAGGACGGCGAGCACACCGAGCAGGGACAGCGTCCGCACGTCGGCACGTGCGATGACCGTCCGCAACGGGCTTGCGCCGTCCGCCGGTTGAGTCTTCGATGCGGCGGGCCGTGGCGGCGATGCGGGCTGCGTCATGACGCCGGGCTCCCTTCGAGTACGAGGTCGAGTACGCGGTGTTCGTCGAGGTCACGGGCGGGCGCCGTATGCACGACGCGGCCCTCGCGGAGAACCAGGACACGGTCGGCGAGGCCCAGGACTTCGGGGACTTCGCTGGAGACGAGCAGGACGGCGAGGCCGTCGTCGGCGAGGCGGCGGATCACGGCGTACAGCTCGGCGCGGGCGCCGACGTCCACTCCGCGGGTCGGCTCGTCGAGCAGCAGGACGCGGCAGCCGCGGAGCAGCCAGCGGGCCAGGACGGCCTTTTGCTGGTTACCGCCGGAGAGCGTGCGCACCGGCGCCGAGGGGTTGTCGGGCCGCAGGGAGAGCTCGCGGGTCGCGGCCTGAGCGGCCTTCTTCTCGGCGCCCCGGTCGAGCCAGCCTCCGCGCGAGAAGCGGGACATGGTGGAGACCGAAACATTGTTGGTGACGGACTCCAGCATCAGCAGGGCCTGCGCCTTGCGCTCCTCGGGTGCGAGTCCGAGCCCCGCGCGCACGGCGGCGCGTACGCTGCCGGGCCGCAACGTCTGTCCGTCGAGGGTGACTTGACCGGCGGTGGGCTTGCGTGCGCCGTAGATGGTCTCCAGGATCTCGGAGCGCCCGGATCCGACGAGTCCGGCCAGGCCGACGATCTCGCCGGGGCGCAGTTCGAGGTCGATGGGTTCGAACTCACCGGCGCGGGCAAGGCCCGACACCTTCAACACCGGTTCGGTGGTCGGTGGTTCGGCGGGCCGGTCCGGGAAGACGTACTCGACGTTGCGGCCCGTCATCAGGGCGACGACCTCGCTGGTCGGGGTCTCCTTCGCCGGGAGTCCGCCCGCGACCGCCCGGCCGTCCTTCAGGACGGTGACGCGGTCGCCGATGCGGCGGATCTCTTCGAGGCGGTGGGAGATGTAGACGACGGCGACGCCGTCCGCCGTGAGGTCGGCGACGATACGGAAGAGGTTGTCGACCTCGTCCGGGTCGAGGGCGGCCGACGGCTCGTCCATGACGATGAGACGTACTTCGTGGGAGAGCGCGCGGGCCATGGAAACGATCTGCTGATGGGCGGCGGAGAGGTCACCGACGAGCGTTCCCGGGTCGATCTCGGCGTGGCCAAGTCGTTTGAGCAGCGCGGCGGTTGATGCCTTCGCCTCTCGCCCCTTGACGACGAAACCGGCGGCGGTCGGCTCATGCCCGAGATGGACGTTCTCGGCGACGGACAGGTGCTCCACCAGGTCGAGCTCCTGGTAGATGGTGGCGATGCCGAGGCGCATGGCGGCGATGGGCGACTTGAGCGTGGTGCGCTCGCCGCGCCAGGTGATCTCGCCGTCGTCGGGCTGATGGGCCCCGGCGAGGACCTTGATGAGCGTGGACTTCCCGGCGCCGTTCTGGCCGAGGAGGCAGTGCACTTCACCGGCCTGGACCTCAAGGTCGACGCCGTCGAGAGCGCGGACGCCGGGGAACGACTTGGTGATGCCGGACATGGTGAGCAGTGGTGGTTCTGGTGCCATGACAGGTTCCCTAAGGCGGGTGCGGCCGGTTACAGGGCAGGGCGGGGTAGGGCAATGGCCATGAGGGGCAGGGCCTGTTTCGGAGCAGGGCGAGGCTGCGCGCTGTACTGAGTGAGGTGTGGTGCGTGACTTCGTACGGGGCGTGCTACGTGCTAAGGGTCGTACGTACTGGTCAGGCCGGGCGAGAACGTACCGGTCAGGCCGGTGAGAACAGGTGGTCGCTGATGAGCCGGGCGCCGCCGATGACGCCGGCGGTCGGCCCCAACTCGCCCAGGACGATGGGGAGGTTGCCGGTCGCCAGGGGCAGCGACTGGCGGTAGACCTGCGTACGGATGGCGGCGAGCAGCGTGTGGCCGAGGCCGGTCACGCCGCCGCCGATCACCACGAGGCCCGGGTTGAAGAAGCTGACGAGGCCCGCGATGACCTGGCCTGTGCGGTTGCCGCCCGCGCGGATGAGGTCGAGTGCGGTGGCGTCACCCGCGGCGGCCGCCGCGGCGACGTCGACCGCGCTGAGCTTCCCGGCGGTTTCAAGCCGGGTCGCGAGCTCCTGGAGGAGCCCTTGACCGACGGCGTCCTCCGCGTCGCGGGCGAGTGCCGCGCCGCTGAAGTACGCCTCGAGGCAGCCCTTGTTGCCGCAGGCGCAGGGCCGCCCGTCCGGTTCGACCTGGATGTGGCCGATGTCGCCCGCGCTGCCGGTCACCCCTCGGTAGACCTCACCGCCGACGACGATTCCGCAGCCGATGCCGGTACCGATCTTGACGCAGAGGAAATCGCCCACGGAGCGTGCGACGCCCGCGTGCTGTTCCCCCATCGCCATCAGGTTCACGTCGTTGTCGACCATGACGGGGCAGCCCAGATCCTGGCTGATGGCCTCCCGTACGGGAAAGCCGTCCCACCCCGGCATGATCGGCGGGGCGACCGGGACACCCTCGGGGAAGCGGACGGGACCCGGGACGCCGATTCCGGCGCCGTCGAACCCTTCCGCAAGCCCGGATGCCTTCAACTTGGCCGCCATGGCGAGGACTTGCTCGAAGACGGCAACGGGGCCTTCACGCACGTCCATGGGCTGATTGATGTGACCGAGGACCTCGAGCTCGGCATTGGTCACCGCTACGTCGACCGAGGTCGCGCCGATGTCCACGCCGAGGAAGCGGAGGCCCGGGGCCAGGCGGATGTTGTGGGAGCGACGGCCGCCGCGCGAGGCGGCGAGTCCGTCGGCGACCACGAGTCCGGTCTCCAGGAGCCGGTCCACCTCGACGGCCAGCTTCGACCGCGAGAGGTCGACCTGGTCGCCCAGCTGGGCACGGGAGTTGGGCCCTCCGTCACGCAGCAGCCGCAGCAGTCGCGCCTGGTGCGCATTGGCGGGTCGAGCCGTCATACGTCTCACGCGCCCCTCCCCGCCTCTTTGGGCAACTCATGTCGTCCCACTCGTCCCGCAGCGGCGGATTTTCGCCGTCGCGTCGGGCTTTCGAGGGGAACGTAGCAGCGCCTGCCGGGAGTGGGAAGAAGTTGCGCAGGAATTACCCATGACTTTCTCCAGTCACAGGACAAAGAAGCGGACAAGGCGTTGCCCCAGCCGGTCCTCGCGGGCCGGACGGGCTGACGCGTCAGTCTTCGCGCTCGCGCCGGTGGTACGTCTCCCGCGTGTGCTCCGTGTGCGCGCGCATGATCTCCGTGGCCCTGCGCTCGTCGCGCTCGGCGATCGCCGCGATCAGCGCACGGTGCTCGATCCAGGACTGCTTGCCGCGCCGACGGGCCACCGGCGTGTAGTACCAGCGCACCCGGCGGTCCACCTGCCCGGCGAGTTCGGCAAGGACGACATTGCCGGCGAGTTCCATCACCTTGGCGTGGAAGGCGGCGTTGGTGGTCACCACCAGGTCCACCTCGCCGTCCGCCACGGCCTGCTCTCCCTTGGCGCACAGCTCTTCCAGGGCGGTGATCCCCGCGGTGCCCGTGTTGGCCGCGGCGAGCCGGGCGGCCTCCGCCTCCAGGAGCGTACGGACCGTGAGCAGCTGGTCCGCCTCCTCCTCGGTGGGCTCGTGGACGAACGCGCCCTGCGCGGGGCGCAGATCGACCCAGCCCTCGGTGTTGAGCCGCTGCAGCGCCTCGCGCACCGGCTGCCGTGACACTCCCAGGTGTCCGGCCAGTTCGCTCTCCACCAGGTGCTGGCCCGGCTGGAGCGCGCGGGTCGTGATGAGCTCGAGCAGCGCTTCGTAGACCCGCTCACGGAGCGGACCTGGCCGTTCGAGCTTGGGCACCGCACCCTGCGGCAGTCCTGTGGACAACATCGCGGTCCCCTCGTCGACGATTGCCTTTTGTCTACAGTCTACTGAGCACAATGGCCAGCACCAGGGGGAGTCGGGCCCGTCACACAGCTACGGGCAGCGGATGACCTGGCCCGCGTACGACAGGTTCCCGCCGAAGCCGAAGAGCAGCACCGGATCACCGTGGACGATCTCGCCGCGCTCCACCAGCTTGGACAGGGCGAGCGGGATGCTGCCCGCCGACGTGTTGCCCGAGTTCACGACGTCGCGCGCGACGACCGCGTTGACCGCGCCGATCCGCTCGGCGAGCGGCTCGATGATGCGCAGGTTGGCCTGGTGCAGGACGACCGCCGCCAGGTCCGCCGGGGTGAGACCGGCCCGCTCACAGGCCTTGCGGGCGAGCGGCGGCAACTGCGTCGTCGCCCAGCGGTAGACGCTCTGCCCCTCCTGCGCGAACCGCGGGGGCGTGCCCTCGATACGGACGGCGTTGCCCATCTCGGGCACCGAGCCCCAGAGCACGGGGCCGATGGCGGGGACCTCGCCCGGTTCGCACGCCTCGACGACGGCCGCTCCTGCGCCGTCCCCGACCAGGACGCACGTGGTGCGGTCCGTCCAGTCGGCCACCTCGGACATCTTGTCCGCGCCGATCACCAGGGCGCGGGTGGCTCCCCCGGCCCGTACCGCGTGGTCGGCGGTGGCGAGCGCGTGCGTGAAGCCCGCGCACACGACGTTGATGTCCATGGCGGCCGGTGACGGGATACCGAGGCGGGCCGCCACCCGCGCCGCCATGTTCGGCGAGCGGTCGATGGCGGTGGAGGTGGCGACAAGGACGAGGTCGATGTCGCCGGGCGCGAGGCCGGCGGCGGCGACGGCCTTGGCCCCGGCGTGCGCGGCCAGCTCGTCGACCGGCTCCTCGGGTCCCGCGATGTGGCGGGTGAGGATGCCCACGCGGGAGCGGATCCACTCGTCGCTGGTGTCGACCATGCCCGCCAGGTCCTCATTGGTGAGGATCTTGGCGGGCTGGTAGTGGCCGACGGCGGCGATGCGTGAGCCGTGCATGAACGGGTCCCCCTTGGTGCCGGAGATGCGGGACAGTCCAGTCTGGTCAGCGACTCGCCAGTAACGAGACAAGTAAAGCAACAGGAAACGGGCGCGGGGTTTGGACACTTCTCATCATCACGTCACCCGGTGAAGAGCTGAGTGGCCTTGTGTACGAGCTCATACAGCCCATATGCGAGCGGAACCCCCACCCAGAGCCAGGCGCCGACGATCAGCGCACGGCGACGGGGCGGACTACTTGGTGACGGGCTCGTCGGTGTCGTCATGGGTGGCCTCCTTCGGAGCGGCGATGTGATGGCGGGCATGGACGGGACGAACGAACTCATTCGCGACAAAGCCGACGACAAGGAGGCCGATCATGATCGTGAGCGAGACGCCGTAGAGCCCCGCCCCGTGCTTGCCCGCCTCTTCCTGTCGGTCGGCGACCCAGTTGACGATCAGCGGCCCGAGGACGCCCGCCGTGGACCAGGCGGTGAGGAGACGGCCGTGGATCGCGCCGACCTGGTACGTCCCGAAGAGATCCTTCAGATACGCCGGGATCGTCGCGAAGCCGCCTCCGTAGAAGGAGAGGATCACCAGGGCGCAGACGACGAAGAGCGGTTTCGAGGTGTCCCCGAAGCTGGCGATCAGCAGATACATCAGCGCGCCGACGCCCAGGTAGACGCGGTAGACGTTCTTGCGGCCGATCAGGTCGGAGGTCGACGACCAGCCGATGCGTCCGGCCATGTTGGCGGCGGAGAGCAGCGCGACGAAGCCCGCGGCGGCGGCGGCCGAGACCGGCGTCGAGGTGTCGGAGAAGAAGTCGGTGATCATCGGCGCCGCCTTCTCCAGGATGCCGATGCCCGCGGTCACGTTCATGCAGAGCACGATCCACAGGCACCAGAACTGGGGTGTCCGCACGGCGGCCCGCGCCGACACCTGCGGCCCGTCGAGCACGCCGGGGGCACCGGGCGCCCGCGCCCCTTCCGTACGCGGCACCCGCACCAGGAACACGCCGAGCGCCATGAAGACGGCGTACGTGAGGCCGTGCACGAGGAAGGCGAGCGCGATGCCGTCCTTGTCACTGCCGAAGGAGTCCAGCATCTGCGCCGACCACGGCGATGCGATGAGCGCGCCGCCGCCGAAGCCCATGATCGCGATGCCGGTAGCCATGCCGGGGCGGTCGGGGAACCACTTGATCAGGGTCGATACGGGCGAGATGTAGCCGATGCCGAGGCCGATACCGCCGACGAAGCCGTAGCCGAAGACGATCAGCCAGAACTGACCGGTCGCCGCGCCGAGTGCCGCGATCAGGAAGCCGGACGAGAAGCAGACGAGGGCGACCGTCATCGCCCAGCGCGGCCCGTTGCGCTCGACGAGCGTGCCGCCGAAGGCCGCCGAGAGGCCGAGCATCACGATGCCGAGCTGGAAGGGGAGCGCGCTCTCCGTACCGCTGAGGTGGAGCGCTGATTCCAGCGGGGGTTTGAAGACGCTCCAGGCGTAGGCCTGGCCGATGGAGAGGTGTACGGACAGGGCGGCGGGCGGTACGAGCCAGCGACTCCATCCCGGGGGTGCGACGGGAGGCTTCATGATCCCGAACAGTAGGAATCAAGTGAGGAGTTGTGAAGGGGGTCGAGCCGATTCCGTCGACGGTATGCAATCTGTCGCGCGACCTCTTGCTGGGTCAACTTCCATACTGTAGACAATATTCCATCGACAGTTCATGACGTGCGATGTCGATTCTGAGTCTTCTCCTCCTCTGGAGCCTTCTCTTTCTCCTGAGCCTTCTTCGGATCCCTCAACCGAACGGAGCGCGCCACCGTGAAAGTCGCAGTCCTCGGCGCCGGTGCGATCGGCGCCTACGTCGGAGCCGCGCTGCACCGCGCCGGTGCCGACGTCCATCTCGTAGCCCGTGGACCGCATCTCGCGGCCATGAGGCAGCACGGAGTACGTGTCCACAGCCCGCGCGGCGACTTCACCGCGCGGGCCCACGCCACCGACGACCCGGCCGACATCGGCCCCGTCGACTTCGTCTTCCTGGGCCTGAAGGCCAACTCGTACGCGGCGTGCGGGCCGCTGATCGGGCCCCTCCTGCATGACAGGACGGCGGTGATCGCCGCCCAGAACGGCATCCCCTGGTGGTACTTCCACCGGCACGGCGGCCCGCACGACGGCCACCGCGTCGCGAGCGTGGACCCCGACGGCGCGGTCAGTGCGGTGATCGCGCCCGAGCGGGCCGTCGGATGCGTGGTGTACGCGGCAACCGAACTGGAGGGGCCGGGAGTTGTCCGGCACCTGGAAGGAACCCGGTTCTCCATCGGGGAGCCCGACCGCTCGCGCTCGGAGCGCTGTCTCGCCTTCAGCGACGCGATGCAGGCGGGCGGCCTCAAGTGTCCCGTCGAGCCCGAACTGCGCGGCGACATCTGGATCAAGCTGCTCGGCAACATCTCCTTCAACCCGATCAGCGCACTCGCCCGCGCCACCATGCGCGAGATGTGCCTGCACGGCGGCACGCGCCGCGTCATCGAGATCATGATGACCGAGACGCTCACCGTCGCGGCGGCCCTCGGCTGCCGCCCGGACATCTCCGTCGAGCGGCGCCTCGCGGGCGCCGAACGCGTGGGCGACCACCGCACCTCCACACTCCAGGACCTGGAGCGCGGCAAACCGCTGGAACTCGACGTGCTGCTCGCGGCCGTCGTGGAGCTGGCGGAGATCACCGGGGTCCCGGTGCCGACGCTCCGCACCGTCCACGCCATCTCGGATCTGCTGGCCGACCGCATGAGGAGCGCGGCATGAACGAGACCATCGGGAACCCGGCATGAGCAGGAAACGGGACCGGGTGCCCAAGACATACACCCGGCTCACCCACCCCCTCGTCCGCGACTCGCGCGACGAGCCGTTCCGTCAGGCCACCTGGGACGAGGCGCTGACCCGGACAGCCGCCGGACTGCAGGCCGCGCGCGGTGCGTTCGGGATGTTCTCCTGCGCCCGCGCGACCAACGAAATGAACTACGTGGCACAGAAGTTCGCCCGCGTGGTGATGGGCACGAACAACGTCGACTCCTGCAACCGCACCTGCCACGCACCGAGCGTCGCGGGCCTGTCCGCCGCCTTCGGATCGGGCGGCGGCACCTCTTCCTACGAAGAGGTCGAACACACCGACCTGATCGTGATGTGGGGCTCCAACGCCCGCTTCGCGCACCCGATCTTCTTCCAGCACGTCCTGAAGGGGATCAGGAACGGCGCCCGCATGTACGCCGTCGACCCGCGCCGCACGAAGACCGCCGAGTGGGCGGAGAGCTGGCTCGGCCTGAACGTCGGCACGGACATCCCGATGGCGCACGCGATCGGCCGCGAGATCATCCACGCGGGCCTGGCCAACCGGGCGTTCGTCGAGCGGGCCACGTCCGGCTTCGAGGAGTACGCGGCCCTGGTCGAGCCGTGGACGCTCTCGCTCGCCGAGAAGGTGACGGGCGTACCGGCCGCCGCCATCAAGGAGTTGGCGCACGCCTACGCGCGTGCCGAACGGGCGCAGCTGTGCTGGACCCTCGGCATCACCGAGCACCACAACGGCACGGACAACGTCCGCGCGCTGATCAACCTCTCGCTCCTGACCGGCCACGTGGGGCGCTTCGGCTCGGGCCTGCAGCCTCTGCGCGGCCAGAACAACGTGCAGGGCGGCGGCGACATGGGCGCGATCCCCAACCGCCTGCCCGGCTTCCAGGACATCCTCGACCCCGAATCCCGGCTGAAGTTCGAGACGGCCTGGGACACGGTCATCCAGCCGCGCTACGGACTGAACCTGACGGAGATGTTCGAGGCCATGGAGGAGGGCGACCTCAAGGCCGTCTACTGCATCGGCGAGAATCCCGCGCAGTCGGAGGCGGACAGCGAGCAGGCGACGCGGCGGATGCGGGCCCTGGACTTCTTCGTCGTCCAGGACATCTTCCTTACGAAGACGGCCGAGTTGGCCGATGTCGTCCTGCCCGCGACCGCCGCCTGGGCGGAGACCGACGGCACGACGACCAACAGCGAGCGGCGCGTGCAGCGGGTGCGCAAAGCCGTGCGGCCGCCCGGTGAGGCGCGAGAGGACATCGACATCCTCTGCGACCTCGCCGAACGGCTCGGCCACGACTGGAAGTACGCGGACGCGCAGGCGGTCTGGGACGAGCTGCGGTCGGTGTCGCCGGACCACCGGGGCATGACGTACGACCGCCTCGAATCCTTGCAGGGCATCCAGTGGCCCTGCCCGTCGGAGGACCGGGTCGAACCGACCTACCTGCACGGGCGGTTGTGGGACGCGGACCCGGAGCGGCGGGGTGTGCTCGCGCCCTTCGGGCTCGTCGCGCACGATCCGCCGGTGGACCTCACGGACGAGACCTACCCGATCCGTCTGACGACGGGGCGGCGGCTCGACTCCTACAACACCGGGGTGCAGAGCGGGAGTTTCGCCTCGCCGCTGCGGCGCGGCGAGTTCGTCGAGCTGTGCCCTGAGGACGCCGAGCGGTACGGGGTCGTGGTCGGCGAGCAGGTCCGGGTGTCGTCGCGGCGCGGTGCGGTGACGGCGCCCGTGTGGGTGGACACCGGACTCCGTCCCGGTCTGGCCTTCATGACCATGCACTTTCCCGACGAGGTCGACACCAACCAGCTCACGATCGAGGCCAATTGCCCGATCGCGGGCACGGCGGAGTTCAAGGCGTCGGCGATACGTATCGACAAGCTGGCCGCGCCAGTTCGCCAGTGATGTTTCACCAGTGAGGTGAGGGTGACGTATGGATCTGCACTTCGGTGACAGCAAGCCGACGGACGAGGAGCGAGCGGCCGTCGACGCGGTGCTCGGGCCGCCCGAGTCCGCGTGGGATGGCGCCGACGACCGCAGCGACGCGGATCTGCGGTGGGCGCGGGGAGGCCGTGCGGCGCGGGAGCGGCGGGATGAGCTGTTGCCGGGGTTGCACGCGCTCAACGACCGCGTGGGGTGGGTGAGCGAGGGGGGCCTGGGCTACCTCTGCCGACGGCTGATGGTGCCGCCGGCGGAGGGGTACGGGGTGGCCACGTTCTACTCGATGTTCTCGGTGCGGCCCCGTCCCGCGACGGTGGTGCGGGTGTGTACGGACCTCGCCTGCGGGGGCGGGGCCGAGCTGTGCGGGGAGGTCTCGGCCCGCCTTGGCCCCGCGTCCGGGGTCGCCGTCGAGCAGAGCCCCTGCCTGGGGCTGTGCGAGCGGGCGCCGGCGGCGTTGGTGGTGCGGTCCGGTGCGCCTGCGGCGCCTCTTTCCCCAACCCCGCCCCTTCCCGAAAACCCGCTGGCGCAGGGGCCTGGCGTTGCCGCCGATCGCCTTGACGGCTCGTCCTCAAACGCCGGACGGGCTGAAACCCTTCCGCCCAGCCGTGATCTTTCAGCCCCTCCGGCGTTTGAGGAGCGGGGTCTGGGGCGGAGCCCCAGTTCGGGAAGGGGCGGGATTGGGGAACGAGAAGCCTCGTACCTCACCGCAACCATCGCCCCCGCCGCACCCGACCCCCTCGCCCAAGCCGCCCTCGCCCCGGAGACCGCCCCCGCCGAGCCCCCGGCAGAACTCGCCGTCCCCCAAGCAGGCCAGGACGGCCTCCTGCTCCTCAGCAGAATCGGCACCGTCGACCCCACCTCCCTGGACGACTACCGCGCGCACGGCGGCTACACCGCCCTGAGGCACGCCTTCGCCATGGGCCCCGCCGCCGTCATCCGCGAAGTGACCGACTCCGGCCTCCTGGGCCGAGGAGGCGCCGCCTTCCCCACGGGAAGGAAGTGGCAGGCCACCGCCTCGCAGCCCGACCACCCCCACTACCTCGTCTGCAACGCCGACGAATCCGAGCCCGGTACCTTCAAGGACCGGGTGATCATGGAGGGCGACCCGTACTCGCTCATCGAGTCGATGACCATCGCGGGGTACGCGACCGGCGCCCACCTCGGCTACCTCTATCTGCGCGGCGAGTACCCCCGCGCCCTGGAGCGGCTGAACCACGCCATCACCCAGGCCCGCGCGCGTGGACTGCTCGGGGACGATGTCCTGGGGCAGGGGTACGCCTTCGACATCGAGATCCGGCGTGGCGCTGGCGCCTATATCTGTGGGGAGGAGACCGCCCTCTTCAATTCCATCGAGGGGTACAGAGGCGAGCCTCGGTCCAAGCCGCCCTTCCCCGTGGAGAAGGGGCTCTTCGGTAAGCCCACCGCCGAGAACAATGTCGAGACCCTCGTCAATGTGCTCCCCATCCTCACCATGGGCGCACAGGCCTACGCCGCCATCGGCACGGAGAAGTCCACCGGGCCCAAGCTCTTCTGCGTCTCCGGAAGCGTCGAACGCCCCGGCATCTACGAGCTCCCCTTCGGCGCCACCCTCGGCGAGCTCCTCGGCATCGCCGGGATGCCGGACAACCTCCGTGCGGTCCTTCTGGGCGGCGCGGCCGGAGGCTTCGTACGGCCTGACGAGCTCGACATCCCGCTCACCTTCGAGGGGACGAGGGACGCGGGCGCCACGCTCGGTTCGGGCGTCGTGCTCGCCCTGGACGACACCGTGCCGCTCCCCCGCGTCCTGCTGCGCATCGCCGAGTTCTTCCGCGACGAGTCCTGCGGGCAGTGCGTGCCCTGCCGGGTCGGCACCGTCCGGCAGGAGGAGGCTCTGCACCGCATTCTCGAGCGGACCGGGGCCGAGGCCGCCGGTGACATCGCTCTCCTTCGCGAGGTGGGGCGGACCATGCGCGACGCCTCCATCTGCGGGCTCGGCCAGACCGCGTGGAACGCCGTGGAATCCGCCATCGACCGCCTGGGGGCGTACAAGTGACCGCCGTACCGCTGGGAATCCCGCGCCGCCTCGTCGAGTTCACCCTTGACGGGCAGGACGCCAGAGTGCCCGAAGGGGCGACCATCCTGGACGCCTGCCGGGCCGCGGGCAAGGACGTCCCGACCCTCTGCGAGGGCGACACCCTCACCCCGAAGAACGCCTGCCGGGTGTGTGTCGTCGAGGTGGAGGGCGCCCGCACCCTCGCACCGGCCTGCTCGCGCCGGGCCGAACCGGGCATGACCGTCCTCACCGATACCGAGCGCACGCGGCACAGCCGGAAGGTGGTGCTCGAACTCCTCGCGTCGTCCGTCGACATGTCGACGACCCCGAAGGTCGCGGGCTGGCTGAAAGAGTACGACGCCAAGCCCGACCGTTTCGGCCCCGACGCCGCCCGGCTCAATGAAGAGCCCAAGGTCGACAACGATCTGTACGTGCGCGACTACGACAAGTGCATCCTCTGCTACAAGTGCGTCGACGCCTGCGGCGACCAGTGGCAGAACACGTTCGCCATCTCCGTGACGGGCCGCGGCTTCGACGCCCGGATCGCCGTCGAGCACGACGGTCCGCTGACCGACTCCGCGTGCGTGTACTGCGGGAACTGCATCGAGGTCTGCCCGACCGGAGCTCTCAGCTTCAAGTCCGAGTTCGACATGCGGGCCGCGGGCACCTGGGACGAGGAGCAGCAGACCGAGACGACGACGGTGTGTGCGTACTGCGGAGTCGGCTGCAACCTGACCCTGCACGTGCAGGACAATGACATCGTGAAGGTCACCTCACCGCACGACAATCCGGTGACCCACGGCAACCTCTGCATCAAGGGCCGTTTCGGCTACCAGCACGTACAGAACCGGGACTGATCGACATGGGACGAGTCACGGAGCGCCGCCGCGTCATCCGCATCCGCGAGGGGGTCGTCAGCGAACGGCCCGACACCCTCGTCGCGGAGGAACCGCTGGAGATCCGGCTCAACGGGAAACCCCTCGCCATCACCATGCGCACGCCGGGTGACGACTTCGCGCTCGCGGCGGGCTTCCTGGTGAGCGAGGGGGTGCTCGGCTCGGCGGAGGAGCTCCAGTCCATCGTCTACTGCGCGGGCGCCACCGCGGACGGCTCGAACACGTACAACGTGGTCGACGTGAAGACGGCTCCGGGGCTCGTCCTGCCCGACATCACCCTCGAACGCAACGTCTACACCACCTCGTCCTGCGGCCTGTGCGGCAAGGCGAGCCTGGACGCGGTCCGTACGACGGCCCGCTGGGCGATCGACGACACGGACGGCGGCGCCACCGACCCCGTCCGGCTCGGAATCGAGCTGCTCGCGTGCCTCCCCGACCGGCTGCGTGCCGCGCAGCGGGTCTTCGACAGGACCGGGGGTCTGCACGCGGCGGCGCTCTTCTCCGAGGACGGTGAACTCCTCGACATACGGGAGGACGTGGGCCGGCACAACGCGGTCGACAAGCTGGTGGGGCGAGCCCTGCAGGACAGCCGTCTGCCGCTGTCGCGTGCCGTGCTCCTCGTGTCGGGGCGCGCCTCGTTCGAGCTGGCGCAGAAGGCGGTGATGGCGGGCATTCCGGTACTCGCCGCCGTCTCCGCGCCCTCCTCCCTCGCCGTCGATCTGGCCGCCGAGACGGGTCTGACCCTGGTCGGCTTCCTGCGCGGCTCCTCCATGAACGTGTACGCGGGCGAGCACCGGATCGCCGTGCGGGCCACGGCCTCCCAGGGCTGACCGGCCGCTGCCCGCTGCACGGCGGCGGGACCCCGGCCGGCGGGGAGCGCCCCCTGCGCCGGCGGGGTCCCGGTCCCGCTCCGTCTCTATGCCCCTACGCCCCTATGCCATCCCTATTCCCTATGCCTCGGTGCCCGAGATCCGGGTGAGCAGTGTCAGGAACTGCTCCCGCTCGGCGGCCGAGAGAGGCGCCAGGAGTTCGTCGTTGGCGCGCCGCGCCACCTCGGCACAGCGGTCGAGGGTCCGCTCGCCGTCCTCCGTGATCGTGACCGCGTTCTTGCGGCGGTCGGCGGGGTCCGGTGCGCGCAGGACGAGTCCGGCGTCCTGCAGGTCGTTGATGACGCCGACCAGATCCTTGGGGTCGAGCGAGATGCTGCGGCCGAGCGCCGCCTGCGCGACGGGGCCCTGATCGGCGACGGCGGAGAGCACCACGTGGTGCCACATCTTCATGTCCTCGTCCGCAAGCGCCTCGGCGACGAGGGCGCGGCCACGGGCCGCCGCGCGGCCGAGGAGCCAGCTGGGGAGGGTGCGGATGCCGCTGGGTGCGGGCGGGGTCGGCTGCATGGGGCCAGCCTATCCACACATCGTTGGACCTCCCAACGAAAATCCGAGTACTGTTGGGACTCCCAACGATTTCCCACTGCTTGGAGTGCGCATGCGTCGCGTTCGGTACGAACACAACGGTGGCCCCGAGGTCCTCTTCACCGAGGAGGCGCCTGTCCCCGCACCCGGCCCCGGCGAGCTCCTGGTACGCGTCGAGGCGGCAGGGGTCACGCTCCCCGTCGTACGCAAGGTCCGCGAACCCCGCGATCCGATCCCGCTCGGCGGGGAGATCGCCGGGGAGGTGGTGTCCGCCGGGGACGGCGTGAGCGGGTACGCGCCGGGTGACCGCGTCACGGGGCTCTGCTTCGGGCACGGCTACGCCGAGTTCGCGCTCCTGCACTCCACGATGGCCTCGCCCGTCCCGGAGGGGGCGAGCGCCGTCGACGCGGTCACACTCGTCCGCAGCGGACTCGTCGCGTACGGCGCGCTCGACGCCGCGCGCCCCGCGCCGGGCGAGGCCGCGCTGATCACGGCGGCGGCCAGCGGAGTCGGCCATCTCGCGCTGCAACTGGCCAAGTCGCGCGGCGCCTCGCGGGTCGTGGGAGCCACGTCGGGAGACGGAACAGGGTCCGGCAAGGCGGACTTCCTGCGCTCGCTCGGCGCCGACGAGGTCGTCACGTACGGCGAAGAGACCTGGGGCGAGCCCGTCGACTACGTCCTCGACGCGGTCGGCGGCGAGCTCCTCACGCCCGCCGTACGGGCCCTCGCGCCGCACGGGCGCCTCGTCGCGTACAGCTCGGGCGGCGGCACCATTCAGGCGTACGACCTGCTCGTGGGCGCCAAGTCGGTCATCGGCTTCCAGATGGCGCTGATCGCGCGCGGGAGGCCCGAGGTGTACGAAGCCTGGCGGCGCGAGCTGTGGCGGCTCTTCCTGACAGGCGCCCTGCGCCCTGCCGTACACGCGGAGTTCACGCTCGAGGACGCCGGGAAGGCGCATGCGGTGATCGAGGCGCGGAGCAACCTCGGGAAAGTCGTCCTGATTCCCTGAGCCTGACCAGGCCACACCCATTCGTGCCACGCACGCTTCTTGTGGGGTGTCGAGCCGTCCCAGTAGCGTCTGAGGCGCGAACGTTGGACGTGGGATGTCAGGATGTCCAGTCACCTTGAAGGGTGGACCGCGCCATGCCATCAGCTCTCCGTGTACGCCTCAGATCCTTACGCGCTGCCGTGGCCGCGTTGACCGTCGTGACCGTCGGGGCGCTGCTCCCCGGCCCTTCGGCGCACGCCGCGCCGGACGCCCGTGCGACGGGGTTCGAGCAGCAGGTGCTTTTCAAGGCCTCGCAGGACCCCGGGTATGCCTGCTACCGCATCCCCGCCGTCGTGAAGACGGTGAAGGGCACGCTCCTCGCCTTCGCCGAGGGACGGACGAACGACTGCAGCGACGCGGGCGACATAGACATCGTGGTCAAGCGCTCGCACGACGGCGGCCGCACCTGGAGTCCGCTCCAGGTCGTCAACGAGGGCGCGGGCGACACGCACGGCAACCCCGCGCCGGTCGTGGACCGCGGGACCGGCCGCATCCTCCTGGCGGAGACGTACAACACGGGCCGCACGGACGGCGGGAACTGCGCCGTCCCCTGCGACCGCACCCCGCACCTCCAGTACAGCGACGACGACGGCCGCAGCTGGTCGGCGCCGCGCGACCTGAGCGACCAGATCCTGCCCAAGGACTGGAACTCCTGGTACGCGACAGGCCCCGTACACGGACTCCAGCTGACCCGTGGCCGGCACGCGGGGCGGCTCGTCTTCACCGCCAACACCGAGACGTGGGACGGCAGTCGGGTCACCGCGAACCACGCGGCGCTGATCGTCAGCGACGACGGCGGCGACAACTGGAAGATCGGCGCGAAGGACTCATATCCGATACCGGCCGACGGCACCTTCCGGCAGAAGCCGTCGGAGATGACCGTCACGGAGCGCCCGGACGGGACCCTCTACGTCAGCGGTCGCGAGCAGGACGGCACCGATCTGGGGCACCGCACCCACACGGTCAGCCGCGACGGGGGCGACAGTTTCGTCGCGCCGTTCAAGGCCATCCCCGATCTCTACACGCCCCAAGTACAGGGCTCCACGCTCCAGTTCGGCAAGCGCATGCTGCTCGCCTGCCCCGGTGACCCCGACCGCCGCCGCACGATGCAGATCCGCTCCTCCTATGACGGCGGCCGCACCTGGGACAGCGTGGACCGCGGCACGACGGTGACCGCGGACTGGTCCGGCTACTCGGACATGGTGCGGGCCGACGGCGACCACGTGGGCCTGATGTACGAGGGCGGTGCGGTCGACGCCCGCGACGAGATCCGCTTCGCACGCTTCACCGAGGACTGGCTGCAGCCGCGCCGGGGCCCCGACCCGACGACCACCGACCGCGCGCCGCGCGCGAAGGCCGCGGCGGTGCTCGGCGGGGCGTCCACGACCGACGGCCGGTTCGGCAAGGCCATCGCCCTCGACGGGTCGAACGACGCCGTACGTCTGCCCTACCGCGACCAACTCCCCCTCGGCACGAAGGACTTCACGGCATCTCTGTGGTTCCGCTACTCCGCGACAAGCGGGGAACAGCCACTGCTGTGGATGGGCGGCATCGGCACCAACCAGCCCCAGGTGTGGCTGCGCGGTGAGCCCGCGAGCAACCGCGTCACGGGCCTGATCACCACACGTGAGGGCGCCGCTCCCCCGAAGTCCGCGTCCGTGCGCACCACGGGCGCGTACAACGACGGCCGGTGGCACCACATCGCGCTGCGCCGGGGCGGCGGGCAGCTGACGCTGTCCATCGACGGCACGCAGATCACCACCGCCGACGTACCGGGCTCGGTCACCCGCAACTCCGGCTATGGATTCCACGTCGGGCAGCGGGTCGACAGCCGAGCCCACTTCACGGGCGCCATGGACGAAGTGCGCGTCTATGACCGGGCGTTGAGCGACTCCGAGCTGGCGCAGCTCGGCGGGGACAGCGGGTCCAAGTCTCCTGTGACGCGGGACACCGTGGCATGGCTCCCCATGGACCACGTGCGCGCGAGCAACTAACGTCCCGCACGTGCCCGTCGACCAAGGTCCACGCGGCGGCCCGAGCGCGCGCAGGATCTGGATCGTCCTGCTGCTCGCCCTGGCCTGCGCGGCCGTGCTGCTCACCGCCCTCCCGGACGACCGGGAGGGCGGTGACGCATGCGAGGCGCGCACCGTCTCGTCCTGGACCGCCGACGACAAGGTCACCGGGGCGTTCGCCCGCTACGGCGACGACACCGCGCGGGCCGACGACTGGACCGGCGGGGACGGCACGCATTCGGTGCGCCTGCCGGACGGGCGGCTGCTCTGGCTGTTCTCCGACACCTTCCTCGGTCAGGTGCACGCGCCGCCCAACCCGGTGGGCCAGCCCCACACATGGCGGGACACGACCGCACCCATGGTCCGCAACTCGGCGGTGGTGATGTCGCGTTCGGGCACCTTGCAGCGCACCCTGCCCGCCCCGCTCTTCCCCGACCCGGCACCGCAGCAGTGGCGCTGGCCGGTCGCCGCGAAGGTGGAGCCCCGCTCCCCCGGCTCGTCCGAGGACGTCGTACGCGTCCTGCTGTGGACCCGCGCCACCGGGACGGGCCCGTGGATCTACGGCGTCCCGCTCGCCACCGAGGTCGCCACGCTCTCCCTGCCCGATCTGCGCGTCGAGGGCATCGTCAAGGTCTCCGACCAGCAATCGGTGCCTGACCCGGACAAGCGCGTCCTGTACGGCACGACGACGGTCGACGACGGGGACTGGACGTACGTCTTCGGGGGCAACGACGGCAAGGCCGCAGCGCGCCCCGCCTCGCACGCATACGTGGCACGCGTCCCCAAGGGCAGGCTCGCGGAGCCCGGCGCGTGGCGGTACTGGGACGGCAAGGACTGGACGGAGTCCGGGAAGCCGCGGCACGTCCTCGGTGACGGCGAACGCAAGGGTGTGGGCAGCGCGTTCACGGTGGTGCGGGTGAAGGGGACGTACGTCCTGTTCACCATGGCCGCGGGCACCGAGGGTCTGACCGACGTGACGTCCTACTGGGCGTGTTCGCCCACCGGCCCCTGGCACGGCCCCGCGAAGGGCTTCGCGCCGCCGCTGCCGAAGGACGGCTCGGCCCAGCAGGACATGGCCGCGTACAACCCCCAGGCCCATCCGGCGCTCAGCGGCAACGGGCAGCTGCTGCTCAGCTACGACGTCAACTGGCTGGACGCGGCGCCCGCGAGCGCGCAGGCGAACGTCAGCCGGAACGTGTCCCTGTACCGACCGCGGTTCGTGTCTCTTCGGCTTGCGACGGCTCGGTGACGAACTCCTCAGCGTCCTCGGGGTCCCGCGAGCGCCGCTTGGCGATCACCGCGCAGACCATCAGCTGCATCTGGTGGAAGAGCATCAGGGGCAGCACGGCCAGTGAGGCCTCGGCGCCGAACAGGACGCTCGCCATGGGAAGTCCCGCCGCGAGGGACTTCTTCGACCCGGCGAACTGGATGGCGATACGATCCCCGCGGTCGAAGCCCATCCGCTTGGCCCCGTACCAGGTGAGGGCGAGCATCGCGGCGAGGAGCACCGCCTCCACGCCGAGCAGCGCGCCGAGCCGCAGCGGCGTCACCTGGTGCCAGATGCCCTCCACCATGCCCTCGCTGAACGCGGTGTAGACGACGAGCAGGATCGAGCCCCGGTCGACGTAGCCGAGCACCTTCTTGTGGCGTGCGATGAAGCCGCCGAGCCACCGGCGCAGCAACTGACCGGCCAGGAACGGGACCAGGAGCTGCAGCACGATCTTCATGACCGAGTCCGCGGAGAACCCGCCCCCGCTGTTGCCGAGCAGGGCGGCGGCGAGCAGCGGCGTGACGACGATGCCGGCGAGCGAGGAGAAGGAGCCCGCGCAGATCGCCGCGGGGACGTTGCCACGCGCCATGGAGGTGAAGGCGATCGACGACTGGATCGTGGAGGGGACGAGCGTCAGGAAGAGGAATCCGCTGTAGAGGGCGGGCGTCAGGACGTACGGAACGAGTCCCTTCGCCGCGAGCCCGAGCAGCGGGAAGGCGATGAACGTACAGGCGAGGACGGTGACATGGAGCCGCCAGTGCTTGAGCCCGTCAAGGGCCTCGCGGGTGGAGAGCCGCATCCCGTAGAGGAAGAAGAGGAAGGCGACGGCCGCGGTGGACGCCCCGCCCGCGATGTCGGCGCCGACGCCGCGCGCGGGCAGCAGCGCGGCGACACCTACTGTGCCGAGCAACGCCAGGATGTAGGGGTCGATCGGCATCCAGGTGGGCCAGCTCGGGCGTTTCACTTCGCTCCAACAGTTTCGGTTCACATCGTGCCCTCTTGATGATCCTCCTGATCACCGCAATCGGGAATCCCGGATACCGCACTGACTGTCATCACGTTCCGCGATAACCTGCGATAGCCTCGTGACCATGTACGACCCCGCCCAGCTCCGTACGTTCCTCGCCGTGGCCCAGACGTTGAGCTTCACGCAGGCCGCCCGGCGCCTGGGCCTGCGCCAGTCCACGGTGAGCCAGCACGTGCGCCGCCTTGAGGACGCCACCGGGCGCCAGCTCTTCGCGCGCGACACGCACTCGGTGGAGCTGACGGAGGACGGCGAGGCGATGCTCGGCTTCGCGCGGCGGATCCTGGAGGTGCACGAGCAGGCGTCGGCGTTCTTCACCGGCACCCGGCTCGGCGGGCGGCTGCGGTTCGGGGCGTCGGAGGACTTCGTCCTGACCCGGCTCACCGACATCCTCGAGTCGTTCAGGTCCGACCACCCGGACGTCGATCTGGAGCTGACGGTCGAGCTGTCCGGCACGCTGCACGAGAAGCTGGACGCGGGCAAGCTCGACCTGGTCCTTGCCAAGCGGCGCCCGGAGGACCCGCGCGGTGAGCTGGTCTGGCACGACGAGCTCGTCTGGATCGGCGCCGAGCGGCTGCGGCTCGACCCCGAAGAGCCGGTACCGCTCATCGTGTTCCCGCCGCCGGGCATCAGCCGCGCCCTCGCCCTCGAAGCCCTGGAGCGGCGCGGCCGTGCGTGGCGGATCGCCTGCACGAGCGGCAGCCTGAACGGCCTGGTCGCCGCGGCGCGCGCGGGACTCGGCGTGATGGCGCACTCCCACGGCCTGATCCCGCCTGGCCTGGTCCGCGTCCCTGAGCGGGCGGGCCTTCCGGAGCTCGGCGCGGTCGATTTCGTGCTCCTGCACGGCGAGCGGCGGGCTACCGCGCAGGGCGCGGCGGACGCGCTGGCAGCGTCGATCCTGGCGGGCGGCGACCGGCTGCACCGGCGGCGTCAGCGGAGGTAGGGAGCGTCAGCGGAGGTAGGGCCGGTACGTGAGCTGCTTGACGCGGCGCATGAACGGCGCGGTCTCCACGTGCTGGACGCCGTCGAGTTGGCCGAGCTTTCCGCTGAGGTAGGCGTAGAGCGCGGGGATGTCGCGCGTCACCGCCGTCGCCATGATGTTCGAGGGTCCTGCCACGGCGCTCGCGTGGGCGATCTCGGCGTGGGAGGCGAGAGCCCTGCCCACCGAGTCCGTGGCCCGGGGAGCGGTGGTGATCCAGAGCATCGCCCCGACGTGCAGATCGATGAGGGTGTTGGCGTACTCGATGTCGATGTAGATCGCGCCGGACGCACGGAGAGCGCCGAGGCGGCGCTTGACCGCGGACTCCGAGCGCCCGGTGGCCCGCTGGAGCTCCGGGTAGGTCGCGCGGCCGTCCTCTTCGAGCGCGGCGACGAGCGGCTCGTCCTCCGGCTCGATCCGCAGGGGTCCCTCGGCGCGGACGGCGGACGCGGGCAGTGCGGGGCGCAGGGCCGCGGACTGCTCGGCGCTGAGCGGCCCGTGTTTCATCAGCCATCCGTCCGGGCCGCCGAAGAAGCGGTGCAGCACCTGCTGGGCGTGGATGTCGATGATGTGCGGGGTGCGCGGGAGCTTGCCGAGCATCAGGTCGTCCTGGTCGGTGCGGGTGCGGGGACGGGTGCAGCAGACGACCTCGGTGCCGCCGGACGTGAGGCCGATCCACGCGGTGTCGGGGCGGCGGGCCAAGGCGCTCGCGATGGCCTCGGCGCCGTCGGGGGCGCAGCGCAGCCGCAGCATCCACTGGTCCTGGCCGAGCTTCCCGTGGTCCCGGACGGCGACGATCCGCAGGCTGCCGTCGGAGACCAGCTTGCGATAGCGGCGGGCCACGGTCTGGTCGGAGACACCGAGGACGGCGGCGATCTTGCTGAAGGGTGCGCGCCCGTCGATCTCCAGGGCCTGGAGGAGTCTGACGTCGAGCGAGCTCTGCGCGTCCTGCGCGCCCCATATGGGGGATTCCGTTGCCACAGTGCCCATCGGTGTCGGATTCCTTCGCTGTTCCAGAAGTGGTGACCCGGATCGTCCGGTCGGCCTCCATCGTACGAGGCACACACACGCGCCGTACACGTCGTACGAATCGCACGAGGAGAATTGAAGATGCGTACATGGGGGCCGCTCACAGCGGTATGCCTGGGGACGTTCATGCTGCTGCTTGACGTGACCATCGTGGTCGTGGCACTGCCCGACATGGCGAGGGTCCTGAACGCCTCGCTGAGCGATCTGCAATGGGTGATCGACGGCTACGCGCTCGCGCTTGCCGCGCTGCTGCTCGGGGTCGGGGCCGCGGCGGACGTGCTCGGCCGACGGCGGCTCAACGTGGCGGGCACCGCGCTCTTCGCGCTCGCCTCGCTCGGCTGCGGGCTCGCCACGAACGCGGAGGTCCTGGTGGCCGCCCGCGCTTTGCAGGGGCTCGGCGCCGCCGCGATGTTCGCGACGACCCTGCCGCTGCTCGGCGCCGCTTACCAGGGGCGGGACCGGTCGGTCGCGCTCGGCGTCTGGGGCGCGGTCAGCGGTGCCGCGGCGGCGATGGGGCCGATCGTCGGCGGGCTGCTCACCGAGGGGCCCGGCTGGCGGTGGATCTTCTTCGTGAACCTGCCGGTGAGCGTCGCGTCGATGTGGCTGACGCTGCGCGTGGTGCCGGAGTCGAAGGGGCAGGCGGGCCGGCGGGTCGACTGGGCGGGCACGGTGACGTTCGCGCTCTTCGCGGGCGGACTCACCTACGGAGTGGTGCGGGCCGGTTCGGAGGGCTGGACGTCGACGCCCACCGTGGTGACCCTCACGGTCGCGGTGCTCGCGCTCGCCGCCTTCGTGGCCGTCGAACGCCGCGTCGCGCACCCGCTGCTCGACCTGAAGCTCCTGCGCATGCCCGCCTTCACGGGCGTACTGGTCGGCGCGATCGGCTACAACGCTGCCGCGTTCGGCCTGATGCCCTACCTCTCGATCTGGCTGCAGACCGTGCTCGGCATGAGCCCGGTCTCCGGCAGTCTCGTCATGCTGCCGCTTGCCGCGACCTCGTTCGTCGTGGCCGCGATCGGCGGACGGTTGCTCCACGGGGTGCCCGCGCGGCTGACGATCGGTGTGGGGCTGCTTCTGATCGGCGCGGGCGGGGTCGCCCTCGCGGTGCTCGACGCCAGGTCGTCGTGGGGCTCGCTCGTTCCCGGGCTCACCCTCGCGGGCATCGGTACCGGCCTGGTCTCACCGGCGCTCGGGGGCGCGGCCCTCGCGGCGGTGCCACCGGCCAACTCGGGGATGGCGGGCGGTGCGGTCAACACGTTCCGTCAGCTCGGGTACGCGCTCGGCGTCGCCGTCTTCGGCACGGTGCTCACCTCGCGCATGCAGGACACGCTCGGCCATGACGCGGCTCACACCGTCGCGGGCGGTGGCGCCTCGGCCATGCGTGGCACGCTTTCCGATCATGCGGTGCGGACGGCGTTCGCCTCCGGTCTGAACTCGGCGGCGGTCGTCGCGGGCGTGGTGGGTCTGGTGGCGGGAGCGGCGGTGCTCGTCATGGTGCGGTCCGCGCGTACGGCGCCGGACAAGGGGGTATCGGAGACACCGGAGGCGAAGGTTCCGGCACCTGCCGGACGCGTCCTCGAAGAACAGTCACAGCAGTAACCGCTGCGTACAGATTCGGTGGAGATTACGCCACCGAAACTTACTCAACCGTAAGTAATCTGTCCCGCCTCTCCCCTTGTGGCCGGATTTAACCGGCTGACCAGCGTGAATGGTACGTACCGAGGGGTCGGTCACCCCTCTCCCGCCCGGCTCCTCGGTGGGGTACCGTCACCGGCGCTGTGCGGAGCGCCACAAGGAGCATCATTGCGCGAGTTCACGAACCCTCCGATGGCGTCGGCGCCGCTGGTGGGCGGCCTTGCCGACGTCGTGTTCGACCATGCCCTTGAGGATCCGCTCCACATCGCCATGGGTCGCAAGACCGACGGCGTATGGCACGACGTCACTTCGGCGGAGTTCCGCGACCAGGTGATGTCGCTCGCCAAGGGGCTGCTGGCCCAGGGCGTGCGCTTCGGCGACCGGGTCGCCATCATGTGCCGCACGCGCTACGAGTGGACGCTCTTCGACTACGCGCTCTGGACGGTCGGCGCCCAGGTGGTGCCCGTCTACCCCACGTCCTCCGCCGAGCAGGTCTTCTGGATGCTGCACGACGCGCAGGTGTCGGCCGCCATGGTCGAGCACGAGGACCACGCGATGACGATCGGCTCGGTGATCGACCGGCTGCCGCAGCTGCGCAGGCTGTGGCAGCTGGACGCCGACGCCGTGGACGAACTGAACCGTGCGGGCATGGACGTCGACGACGAGGTGGTCAACCGCCACCGCCGCGCCGTCACCCCCGACTCGATCGCCACGATCATCTACACCTCGGGCACCACGGGCCGCCCCAAGGGCTGTCTGATCTCCCACGCGAACTTCATGTTCGAGGCGGAGACGGTCATCCAGCGCTGGGAGCCGGTCTTCCACTCCCGGCGCGGCGACGAGGCGACGACACTGCTCTTCCTGCCGCTGGCCCACGTCTTCGGGCGGATGGTGCAGGTCGCCGCGGTCTGCGGCCGGGTCAAGCTGGGCCACCAGCCGAGCCTGAACGCGGCAGCGCTCATCCCGGACCTGGCGGCGTTCCGCCCGTCCTTCATCCTGGCCGTGCCGTACATCTTCGAGAAGGTCTTCAACGCGGCACGGCGCAAGGCCGAGAAGGACGGCAAGTCGGGTCCTTTCGACAAGGCCGTTGAGTGCGCCGTGCGGTACGCGGACGCGATGGAGGCCAAGGCCTTCGGCACGGGGCCAGGACCTTCGGCGGCCCTGCGCATGCAGCACTCGCTCTTCGAGAAGCTCGTCTACGCCAAGGTGCGCGACGCCATGGGCGGCCGTGTGCGCCATGCGATGTCGGGCGGCTCCGGGATGGACCGGCGCCTCGGCCTGTTCTTCGCGGGCGCGGGCGTCGAGATCTACGAGGGCTACGGCCTGACGGAGTCCACGGCCGCCGCGACCGCCAACCCGCCCGAGCGCACCCGCTACGGCACCGTGGGCCAGGCGATCCCCGGCACCACCGTGCACATCGCGGACGACGGCGAGATCTGGCTGAACGGCGGCAACGTCTTCCAGGGCTACCTCAACGACCCCAAGGCCACCGACGCGACCCTGTACGAGGGCTGGCTCGCCACCGGTGACCTGGGCGCGCTCGACGAGGACGGCTACCTCACGATCACCGGGCGCAAGAAGGAGATCCTGGTGACGTCCGGCGGCAAGAGCGTCTCGCCGGGTCAGCTTGAGGAACGGGTCCGCGACCATCCGCTGGTCGCGCAGTGCATCGTCGTGGGCAACGACCGCCCCTACATCGCCGCGCTCGTCACGCTGGACGGCGAGGCCGTCGAGCACTGGCTGACCATGCGTCGCAAGCCGTCGATGTCCCCCACGGACCTGGTGCGCGACCCGGATCTGGAGACCGAGGTGCGGCGGGCCGTGGTGGCCGCCAACACGCTTGTCTCGCAGGCCGAGTCGATCCGTACGTTCCGGATACTGGCTCACCAGTTCTCCGAGGAGCACGGGTTGCTTACCCCCTCACTGAAGTTGAAGCGTAAGGCGATCGAGACTGCTTACTCGGCTGAGGTCGAGGCTCTTTACCGCGCTTGACGCGGGGGCTTCAAGGAACGCCGCTTCGCGGCGGTGTTTTCCCGCCCACTCACCCGTTACCGCCCATCTGATGGTGCGTCACTTATTGACGGTTCATCAGGTCGCGCACAGAATCACCCTCACTTCGTCGGAGGGGGCTCGCCCGTGTCGCGATCGTTCCGCACCATCACTGCCACCACCACCGCCACCGTGGTCGCACTGCTGCTCGCCACCGCCTGCAACTCCGCCTCCAACAGCAGTGGTTCGAGCGGCGACGACAAGGCGGGCGGCTCCGTACGCGGTGTGAGCGCCGACTCCATCAAGGTCGGCGGCATCGTCTCCATGACGACCGCGAGCGGCTACAGCAAGAAGGACACCGACCTCGGCGCCAAGGCCCGCTTCGACCGCGCGAACGCCGAAGGCGGCGTACACGGAAGGAAGATCGACTACCTGGGTGCGGAGGACGACGGCCAGGACCCCGGCAAGAATCTCGCGGCGGCGCGCAAACTCGTCCAGCGGGACAAGGTCTTCGCGGTCTCTCCGATGAGCTCGGTCACCTTCTCCGGCGCCGACTTCCTCCAGAAACAGAAGGTCCCGACGTTCGGCTGGGGCACCATCCCGCCCTTCTGCGGCCCGAGTTACATGTACGGCTTCGGCGGCTGCATGGTGCCGATGCCGGGCGGCACCATCACGCAGAGCTGGCCCGAGGGCCTGAAGAAGGTGACGGACGGCTCGAAGGGCAAGTCGGTGGCGATCCTCGCCAACGACAACGACGCGGGCACCTTCGCCATCCGTACCTACAAGCAGAGCTTCGCGGCGGCCGGTTACAAGGTGACGTACGCCAAGTCGACCGTGCCCGCGACCTCCGTGCCGAGCGACTGGTCGGCGTACACGAAGGAGATCCTGCGCTCCGACGGCGGCAAGGCGCCGGACGTCGTCGTCTCCGTGATGCAGACCCCGTACAACATCGGCCTGTTCACGGCCGTCAAACGCTCCGGCTTCAAGGGCGTGATCACGGATCCGACCGACTACGACCCCGGTCTCCTTGCCAAGAGCGCGACGAAGAAGGCGCTCGACGGCGTGCACATCCTCCTTGCCTTCCAGCCGTTCGAGCAGAACACCGCGGCGATGAAGCAGTTCAAGGCGGACATCAGGAAGGCGGCGGGCAAGGACGTGCCGCTCAACATGCACATGATGACCGGCTATATGTCGGCGGACCTCTTCCTCTCCGTCGCCGACAAGGCGGGCAAGGAGCTTAACCTCGACTCCTTCCAGCAGGCGGCGAACGGCTTCTCCGACAAGGACACGATGGTCGGCGACCGCAGCCTGCCCAAGGGGCAGAAGGAGTCGTTCGGCTGCGGCGCCCTCGTCCAGCTGAAGGGCGGGAAGTACTCGGTGTCCTCGCCCTTCACGTGCTACGACCCCATCCCCTTCCAGTAGAAGGGCAGGTCAGCCATGTCCGACCTGCTGGGATTCGTGCTGAGCGGTCTCGTCTCCGGCGCCCTGTACGCGCTGCTGGCGACGGGCCTCGTCCTGTCCTACTCCGCATCCGGCCTCTTCAACTTCGCGCACGGCGCGACCGCCTACCTCTGCGCGCTCGCCTTCTACGAACTCCACTCCGGCTTCGGCTGGCCCGCCGTGCCGACGGCGCTGCTTCTCGTCTGTGTCGTGGCGCCCGCGCTCGGTTGGGGCCTCGACCGGCTGATGTTCCGCAAGCTGGCGAGGGTGGGCGAGACCGCGCAGATCGTGGCGACGATCGGGCTGCTCGTCGCGCTGCCCGCGCTCGGTCTTTGGGTGGTGGAGCTCCTGGAGGACGCGGGAGCTTCCGTCAAACCGGCCGAGAACCAGTTCGGGCTGCCGGGCGTCGGGCCGAGCCCCGCCAAGAACTGGCAGCTGATGGACGGTGTCGGCATCGACTCCGACCAGCTGATCACGTGGGTCGCGACGGCCGTGGTCGCGGTCGGCCTATGGATCCTGATGCGGCATACGCCGCTGGGGCTCCGACTGCGCGCCGCGGTGGACAACCGCTCGCTCGTGGAGCTGCGGGGCATGAGCGCGGACCGGCTCTCGTCGGTGGCGTGGATGCTGTCGTCGGGCCTCGCGGGCCTGGCGGGTGTCCTTGCCACTCCCTTGCTGGGGTTGTCATCACATGACTTCACCCTGTTCCTGTTCGTGTCGGCCACGGCCGCCGTCCTCGGGCGCTTCATGTCGATTCCGCTGGCGTTCGCGGGCGGGCTCGGGCTCGGGGTCCTGCAGAATCTGGTCGCCGGGTACGCGGATTTCGCGGAGAAGATCACCGGGTTCCGTACGGCGGTCCCGTTCCTGATCCTCTTCGCCGGGCTGCTTCTGATGACGCGGCGGCAGCGGACCGCGGGCACGGCGGCGGTGGACGCGCCGCCGATCGACTATCTCGCCGGGAAGTCGTGGATGCGCAGGTGGGGCCCGTGGGCCGTGGGCGGCGTACTGCTCGCACTGTCCTTCTACACGGTCACCACGCCCTTCTGGAGCGGCATCCTCGCGCAGGGGCTCGCGATCTCGCTGGTCTTCATCTCCTTCACGGTGGTGACGGGGCTCGGCGCGATGGTGTCCCTGGCGCAGGCGACGTTCGTGACGGGCGCGGCCCTTGTGGCGGGGCTGCTGATGAGCCATGGGTGGCCGTTCATCGCAGCGGCGCTTGTGGGGACGTGCGGGGCGGCGATGCTCGGCGCGCTTGTCGCCCTTCCTGCGCTGCGTCTCGGCGGCCGGTCCCTCGCCCTTGCCACGCTCGCCCTGGCCTTCCTCGCCGATCAAGTCCTCTTCCAGATGGGCTGGTTGAGGAACGGCGACACTGGGTGGGAGATCCCGCGCGCCGTCTTCGGCCCTGTCGACCTGAGCGACGACCGCGCGATGGGCGTGGCGATGGTCGTTCTGGTAGCGGTGGCCGTGGCCGCGTTGAGCGCGCTGCGGGGTTCCGCGACGGGGCGGGCGATGCTTGCGGTGCGGTCCGCCCCGGCTGCCGCGATGGCCTCCGGGGTCTCGGTGGTGCGGACGAAGCTGCTTGTGTTCACCTTGTCGGCGGGGCTCGCGGGGTTCGGCGGCGTGATGTACGCGTCGTTCAACACGCGGATCACGGCCACGGACTTCACCGCGATGACGGGGCTCATCTGGTTGGCGGTGGTGGTGGCCGCGGGGGTGCGGCGGCCACAGTTCGCGGTGGTGGCGGGGCTTGTCTTCGCGATCGTGCCGCACTTGGTCGCCGACTATGTGACGGAGTCCGTGCAGTTGCCGGTGATTCTGTTCGGCTTGGCGGGGCTGGCCCTGGCCAATGATCCCGATGGGTACTGTGCGGCGGTTTCGGTGCGGCTGCATCGGAGGCGGGTACGGGTGGTGGGGGCTGGCGCATCTATGGGCGGCTCCGCCGCGGATGGCACTCCACAGCCCGTCCGGCGTTTGAGGACGAACTCGGCGAAGCCGGTGATGACGGCCACTAAGGCCCCCGCGCCGAGCGGGTTTTCGGGAAGGGGCGGGATTGGGGAAAAGAACCCGCCCTCCCTAGCCCTACGTGACGTCCACGCCGGATACGACACCACCCCCGTCCTCCACGGAGTGACCCTCACCGTCCACCCGGGCGAGATCCTCGCCCTCCTCGGCCCCAACGGGGCAGGCAAGTCGACGACATGCCGAGTCGCGGCAGGGCTGATCTCCCCTGCCCAGGGGCAGATCTACATCGCCGGACAGGACGCCACGCGCACCGGCCCCGTACACCGCTCCCGAGACGGAGTCCTCCTCGCCCCCGAAGGCCGCGGCATCTTCCCCTCGCTCACCATCGAGGAGAACCTCGCCCTGCGCCTCCCGGAGGGAGACGCGCGCGACGCCGTCTACGCCCGGTTCCCCGGCCTCGCCGCACGGCGGAAGGTCACCGCGGGCTCCCTCTCCGGAGGGGAGCAGCAGATGCTCGCCCTCGCGCCCCTCCTCCAGCGCCCGCCCAAGGTACTGATCGCGGACGAGCCGTCCCTCGGCCTCGCACCCCGGGTGGTCGACGAGGTCTTCCGTCTCCTCGCCGAACTCCGCGACTCCGGGACGGGGTTGCTCCTGGTGGAGGAGAAGGCCGCCGAGATCCTCGGCATCGCCGACACCGTCGCCTACCTCGCGCAGGGCCGGGTCTCCTGGTGCGGCCCGCGCTCCGAGGTCCGGACGGACCAGCTGACCGAGGCCTATCTGGGCATAGCCGCGACGGGCCACACCGAAGGAGCGGGCCTGCCATGAGCGACCGCGTACCCGAAGCCTCCAGCGACCACCTGCTCGAAGCCACCGGCATCGGTGTCCGCTTCGGCGGCATCCACGCCCTGACCGACGTGAACCTGAGCCTGCGCGCAGGCGAGGTCTGCGGCCTCATCGGCCCCAACGGGGCAGGGAAGACCACGCTGTTCGACGTCGTCTCCGGCATCCGCCGCCCCGACCAGGGGCGCGTCCTGCTCGACGGCGTCGACGTCACACGCCGCTCCCCCGTCTGGCGTGCCCGGCACGGCATGCGCCGCACCTTCCAGCGTCAGCAGCTCTTCGGGCAGCTCACGGTCGCCGACAATCTGCTCGTCGCGCAGGAGTGGCGGGGCGGCGGTGGCGGGTTCGCCGCCGATCTCCTTGCGGCGCCCACCCGGCGTACCCATGAGAAGGAGAGACGGGCCCGCGCCTCAACTGTGCTGCGTGAGTGCGAACTTCAGCACTTGGCCGAAGACTACGCGGGCGCGCTCCCCGTCGGCCGGGCCCGCATGGTGGAACTGGCGCGCGCGGTGGCGGACCCGCCCAGGGTGCTGCTCCTGGACGAGCCCGCCTCCGGCATGACGGCCGACGAGCGAGGCCGCCTTTCGGCCGTCATCCGGCACCTCGCGGACGAGGAGGACTGCGCCGTGCTCCTCGTCGAGCACAACGTCGCCTTCGTGATGGAGCTCTGCGCCCGCGTGGTCGTCCTCGATCTGGGCAAGGTCCTGGCCCAGGGCACGGCGTCCGAGGTACGCGCCGACCCGAGGGTGCGGGACGCGTACCTCGGCACCACCACGGTCTAGGACCGCTCCGCTAGCCGATGGTCACGCGGAAGATCTGGTCCGAACCGTCGGGCTTCCCGCCGTTGTTGTCGGCGTTGGTGGTGGAGAGCCAGAGCTGGTCGGCTCCCGGTACGGCCGTGACCGCGCGAAGGCGTCCGTACTCACCGACGTAGAACGCCTTCGCCGTCCCGACGTCCTCGTTGTCGGCGTTGATGGGTATGCGCCAGAGCCGCTCGCCCTTCAGCGCCGCCATGTAGACCGCGCCGTCGACGACGGCGACGCCGCTCGGCGAGGCCTCGGCGACGCCCCAGGTCGTCTTGGGGTTGGTCATGCCGGAGACGTCACAGGTGCCTTCGCAGGTGGGCCAGCCGTAGTTCTTGCCGGGCTTGATGAGGTTCAGCTCGTCCTTCGCGTTCTGCCCCAACTCGGCTTCCCACAGCCGCCCTTGAGCGTCGAAGGCGATGCCTTGCGGGTTGCGGTGTCCCATGCTGTAGGCGTAGTTGCCGAAGGGGTTGCCGGGGGCCGCGTCGCCGTCCTTGGTGAGGCGCAGGATCTTGCCGTTGAGGGAGTTCTTGTCCTGCGCGAGGGCGCCGTCCTGGGCGTCGCCGGTGGTGGCGTACAGATAGCCGTCGGGGCCGAAGGCCAGGCGGCCGCCGTTGTGGTACTTGTTCTTCTTGATTCCCTTGAGCAGAACCTTGTAGTCGGTCAGCTTCGTTCCGTCGTACGTCATGCGCGCGATGCGATTGCCCTCGGACGAGGTGTGCATGACGTACACATAGCGGTTCGTGTCCCACTGCGGGTCGACGGCGACACCCATCAACCCGCCCTCGCCGCCGGTGGTCTGGGACTCGGGCACGGTGCCGATCTGCTTCTTGTCCTTGCCGTCCTTGGAGACCAGCTGGACGCGGAAGTCATCGCGCTCGGTGACCAGGGCGGACGCGCCGTCGGGCGTCCAGGACGTACCCCATGGGATGGTCCAGCCGGTGGATATCGTCTTGATGTCCGTCGGTTCGCCGGCCGCCGCCTTCGGCTGGTCCGGAGCAGCGGACGCGGACGTGACGTACTGCGTGAGCCCGACGACCAGGGCCGCTGCGCCGAGCACGGCCGCTCTCCTCTTGCCGATGTTCATGTCTCAACCCCCGTACTGAGCAACGATTTTGGTGAAGTCGTACGGGGCTTGCGACACGCCGCTGCACGAGTCCCCGGCGCCTCCGCCGGACGAGCAGTCCCGGTCGCGGTTGACGGCCCAGAAGGAGAACCGCGCGATGTGGTGCTGCTGCGCGTAGGCGAGGATCTTTTTGAAGTCGCCCGTGGTGACGGTCTCGCCCGCCACGTCGGTCTTGCCGTTCATCGAGGAGACACCGATGCGCTTGTACGCGTCGGCGTCGCTGTAGCCGTAAGCACTCTTGACCGCGCCCTTCAGGCCTTCAAGCGCACTGACCGAGGCGTCCCCCATGGAACCGCTGTGGCTGCCGAAGTCGAACGGCATGATCACCCAGGCGTTGTTGTCGAGACCGGCCGCGGCGCCGCGCTTGATGAGGTCCTTGCCGGTGGCGTCGGGACCGCTCGGGGTCGTCCCCATGGTCACGTAGGTGACGATCCCCGGGTTCTTCTGCTTCACGATCTTCAAGGCGTCGACGACGCGCTGGCGCACGGTCGCGTTGCTGAACTCGGTGTCCTCGATGTCGATGTCGAACGCCTTGAGCTTGTAGGCGTCGATGACCTTCTGGTACGCCCCGGCGAGCGCGGTGGCGCTGGTGCACTTCTCGCCGAGCTTGGCGCCGCTCCAGCCGCCGACGGAGACGACGATGTCCCCGCCGGCGCCGCGTATGGACTTGATGGCGGACTCGTCGGAGCCGCCCTTCAGTGGGCGGTTGCCGTCCCAGGCCGGGTTGCAGCCGCCGTCGGACAGGATGAAGGCGAGCGTGAACCACTTGACGCCGGTCGCGGCCATCACGTCGGTGGGCTTCTGGGGGCTGCCCCAGCCGAGGTACTCGTACGGGGCCGCGTGGATGGTGCCGGACGCCTGCACCGTCGGTGCCTTGGCCGTCGCCGCCTTGGTCGTTGCCTCCGGGGGTGCGGCCGACGACTGCGCGGCCAGGGCGAGGGACGCCGTCGTCGCGAGGACTCCGGCCGCGGCCAGCGCGGTGGCCGTTCTGCGGGGGGTGTGAGACATGGGGGGTGTTCTCCTTTGCGTTGTCAGGAGCCGATAGGGGTCGATAGGAGCTGTTAGGGCTGTTAGGGCTGTTAGGAAGGGTTCCTAACGATCTTTGGACGCAGGAGTGGGATGACGTCCCGCGCCGAGAGGAGGGGTTACGTCTTCGGGGACGCCCGGTAGGCGAAGTCGCCCGCCGTTGCTGCCGTCGCGCCTCCCCCGGCGTCGACGAGAGCGCGCACCGCCCCGTTGTCCGGTGAGCGGTGGCAGGCGGGATCCGTGCGGGACGCGTCGCCGGTCAGGGCGTACGCCTGGCAGCGGCAGCCGCCGAAGTCCACGGTCCGCAGTGCGCAGCTGCGGCAGGGCTCACGCATCCAGCCCTCACCCCGGTAGCGGTTGAAGGCCGTCGACTCCCGCCAGATCCAGCCCAGTTGGTGGTCCTTGACGTTCGGCGCGTCGCGCCCGAGGAGTTCACCGGCGGCGGGGCACGGAAGCACCGTGCCGTCCGGGGCGACGGTCAGCGAGACGGCGCCCCAGCCGCCCATGCAGGGCTTCGCGATGCCGTCCACGTAATCGGGCGCCACCCACACCAGCTCCATGCGCCCCGCGAGGCGCTCCCGCCACCGCTCGACGCGCTCTCGGGCCCTCGCGACCTGGGCGCGGTCCGGGAGCAGCGCGCTCCGGTTGCGCAGCGCCCAGCCGTAGAACTGGGTGTTGGCCAGCTCGACCCGGTCGGCGCCCCAGGCGAGGCCCAGCTCCACGATTCCGTCCAGCGCGTCGAGGTTGGCGCGGTGCAGCACGGCGTTGAGTCCGAGCGGCAGATCCGCCGCCCGCACGAGCGCGGCCGCCCGTTCCTTGGCGGTGAACGCCCTTGCTCCGGCGATGAGTTCGGCCTTGTCCGCGTCTGCGTGCTGCACGGACAGCTGGACGCTGCGCAGGCCCGCACCGACGAGGGCCTTGAGGCGCGCTTCGTGCAGGCCGACGCCGCTGGTCACGAGCTGCGTATGGATCCCGGCGGAGTCGGCGGCCGTGACGATCTCGGCGAGGTCGCGGCGCAGGAGTGGCTCCCCGCCGGACAGATGCGTCTGCACGACGCCGATGTCAGCAGCCTGGCGCATGACGTCACTCCACTGCTCGGCGCTCAACTCCTCGTTCCGCGCCACCAGTTCGGTCGGGTTGGAACAGTAGGCACACCGGAGCGGGCACCCGTGCGTGAGCTCGGCGAGAAGGGCCCAGGGCGGCTGCGCGGGGCGAGGGGATTCCGTCATCGAGGCCACCGTCATCGAAGCCACCCCTCTGCCCGCAGCGCGGCGAGGAACCGCGGCACGTCTTCGGCCACCGCTGCCGAGCCAGGATTCCGACGTTCCAACTCCTCGACGATGACGCCGACTTCACGCTCCCCGTCGCACAGCTCCACGATGCTCCCGGCGGACCCGCGCAGCACGACCACACGCTCGGGCAGCACAAGGAGGTCGACTCCGCGCACCCGGTCGTGCCGCAGGAGCACCGAGCGCACCAACGCGGGCCGCCAGTCAGGACGTAAGGCACCGTCTGCCGGACCTGCCGCCGCCTCCTCCGCCGTCAACCGCACACCGGCCCCCGGTCGACCGCGTCGAGCAGCGTCCACAGCACGTCGCACTTGAAGCCGAGCGCCGCTACGGCCCGCCCTTGCTCCTCCCGGGTGCGCGCCCATTCCAGGACGAGCCCGAGCGCCTCCTGACCGTCACGGCTGCCCTGCTCCACGCGGGTGCGGAAGTACGCGAGGCCCTCCGTGTCGATCCACGGGTAGTGCCGCTCGAACGCGTCGATCCTGGTCCGCATGAGATCCGGCGCGGACAGCTCGGTGAGCGAGGCGGCGACGGCGTCGAGCAGGGGCCGCAGACGGCAGAAGTTGACGTATCCGTCGACCGCGAGCCGCACACCGGGCAGCACCCGCGAGGCGTCGAGGAGCTCGCCGCGCTCGATCCCGGCGGCCTCGCCGAGCCGCAGCCACCGATCGATGCCGCCGTCCCCCTCCTTCTCCCCGTCGTGGTCCTGGATCCTGCGCACCCAGCCGCGGCGCAGCGACGGCTCGTCGAACTTGGCGAGGATCAGCGCGTCTTTGACGGGGATGTGGCGCTGGTAGTGGAACCGGTTCACGATCCAGCGGCGCAACTCCTCGCGGGTGAGGGCGCCTTCGTGCATGCGTACGTTGAAGGGGTGCCGGTCGTGATAGCGCTCGGCCGAGACGGCGCGCAGCCGCTCGGTGAACTCGCCGGGTGTCCATGGAGTGGATCCGGGGTCCGTCACAGCTCGATCACCATCCGTTCTGCCGCGACTTCGATTCCCCACTCCGCGAGGAGCTTGTGCTGTTCGGCGTGCGGGTTCCCGAGCGGGTTGGTGTTGTTGAGGTGGGTGTAGAGGCAGCGGCCCGGCAGTCGCGCGAGCCGGTGTGCGGTGCCGCCGGGCCCGGCGACGGGCAGATGGCCCATGCCGGTCGCGGTGCGGGTGGAGAAGCCGGAGCGCAGGGGTTCGTCGTCGTCCCAGAAGGTGCCGTCGACGAAGACGCAGTCGGCGTCGCGCGCGGCTTCGTCGAAGGCGTCGGACCATAGGGCGAGGGCGGGGGCGTAGAGGAGGGTCCGGCCGGTGCCGGGATCGTGCAGACGAAGGGCGACTGACCAACTGCTGCTCTGGTCGGCCGAGTTGGCGGCGTACCGGGGTTTCTTGGCCGAGAGGGGGACGGCGCTCACGGTGAGACCGGATTCCCCGTCCAGCGGGCACCCGGCGTCGGTGGTCAGCTCGCGCCACCGCACCTGCGTGTACGGACCGAGGACGGCATCGAGCCGCAGCCCTTCCCGGACGGCGTCGAGGACGGGCGGGGTCGCGAGGACGTCGACGCCGTCGTGCGCTTCACGGAGTCGGGCGATGCCGAGGGTGTGGTCGAGTTCGGCGTCGGTCAGGACGACGCCGGCGACGGGGGTCTGCCGGGCGCCGGGCCCGGGACGGAGTTCGGCCGCCCCCTCGATCTGTTCACCGATGTCGGGGGTGGCGTTGACGACGTACCACCGCCCCTCCCCCGCGCGAACGGCGAGTGAGGCGTGCCGACGGCGGCGCTCCGGGTGGGCGCGTGCCCCGGTGCACCCGGGACACGCGCAATTCCACTGGGGCAGCCCGCCGCCCGCCGCGGTGCCGAGCACCTGCAGCAGCATGGCGGCGGGTCTACCGGTCGGCGCTGCGGTACGCGGTCACTTCGAGTGCCGTCTCCACGACCTCGTATTCGGGCGTCTGCCATACGGTGGTGACGGCTTCCGCCACTCCGGGCGTGGTGGGGTTCTGGTCATCGTTCATGGGCGTGTGGCTGCCTTCCTGAAGAATGGGGGTTATTCAGGAGTCACCGTGCGCGGAGTGGCCCGGTGCCCGCTCCGGTGAGGGCCCCGTGAGATACCCGTGAGGCCCCCGTGACGAGGGATGACGCGGGTGCATCGGGGTGTTCACCAGGCGTTCACATGAGTGTTCTGCGTTCAGTGACGTGCAATAGAGTCGCGGCATGACGGAACGCGGTCAATGGTGCGGACCAAAAAACGCCCGGACTTCACTCGGGAGTGGTCCAGGAATGCAGTACCGCATCTGATCGTTGACCATGGAAGTACCACCCGACGACTTAAGGATCGAGAGCTCGTGAGCAAGGTCCCCCCGATCATCCTGAACAATGGCGTCGAGATGCCGCAGCTCGGTTTCGGCGTCTGGCAGGTGCCGGACGACGAGGCCGAGTCGGCGGTCGCGACGGCGCTGGAGGCCGGGTACCGCAGCATCGACACCGCGACCATCTACGGCAACGAAGAGGGCACCGGCAAGGCCATCGCCGCTTCCGGCATCGCCCGCGAAGAGCTCTTCGTCACGACGAAGCTCTGGAACGCCGACCAGGGCCACGACTCGACGCTCCGCGCCTTCGACGTGTCCCTGGAGAAGCTCGGCCTCGACCATGTGGACCTCTACCTGATCCACTGGCCGCTGCCCTCCAAGGGCCTCGCCGTCGACACGTACAAGGCGCTCGAGAAGATCCACGCCGACGGCCGCGCCAAGGCCATCGGCGTCTCGAACTTCCTGCCCGAGCACCTGGAGCAGCTGCTCGCCGAGACATCGGTCGTCCCGGCGGTCAACCAGATCGAGCTCCACCCGCACCTCCAGCAGCGCGTCTCCCGCGAGTTCCACGCGGAACAGGGCATCGCCACGGAAGCCTGGTCCCCGCTCGGCCAGGGCAAGGGCCTCCTGGACGTCCCGGCGATCGTCGCGATCGCCCGCAAGCACGGGCGCACGCCCGCACAGGTCGTCCTGCGCTGGCACATCCAGCTGGGCAACGTGGTGATCCCCAAGTCCGTGACGCCGTCGCGGATCAAGGAGAACATCGACGTCTTCGGCTTCGAGCTCGACCCCGAGGACATGGCGGCGATCAGCGCGCTGAACGAGGACCGGCGGCTGGGAGCAGACCCGGCCGAGTTCGACGTGGTCTGAGGCGGTCACCC
>NZ_JBHTSF010000070.1:0-45405 GCF_042795295.1 Streptomyces sp. NPDC056486 | reverse complement strand
GCCCGAAACAGGGCGGGCCCTTCGGCGTTTCTGCTTCCACTTCCGATTCTTCTGCCGCTTCCGCCTGCCGAATATCGGCGTCGCGCGCTGAATACAGTGAATTCGGGCAGCCGAAATAGACCCCACCGAATAGCACTTCTTTGTATACGGCGCCTCTGTTAATGCCGGAGGCCCACCCTGTTTACGGCATGTTGCGAATCCCTCACACGATCACGGACGGCGGCCCGGTGCCCCTGCGGGGGAAAGCGCAGCCGGTGCGCGTCCGTCGACCGTTCCGCGTGGGCCGCGGCGAGCGACCTGGCCCGTTCCGCGTCCCCGCGAGCGACCGCGTCGACGATCGCGGCGTGCTCCGCCCAGGACTCCGCGGGGGCGGCCGACGTCTCGACGACGTACATCCAGGCGATCTTGTGCCGGAGCTGGGTGAGCAGAGCCGTGAGGCCCGGGCTGCCGGACGACTGGGCGAGCGTCTCGTGGAACCAGCCGCCCAACGAGCGCAGATCCTCGCTCTGACCGCGCCTCGAACGGTCCTGGCCGAGCCTGACGAGGCCACGCAGGACCTTCAGGTGCGCATCCGTGCGGCGCTGTGCGGCGCGGGCCGCACCAAGGGGCTCCAGGAGCATGCGTATCTCCAGGAGGTCGGCCGCCTCCTGCTCGGTGGGCTCCGCGACGCACGCGCCCGCATGTCTGCGCGTGACGACGAAGCCCTCGGCCTCCAGGGTGCGCAGGGCCTCGCGCACGGGGACGCGGGAGACTCCATAGCGGCGTGCGAGCAGTTCCTCGGTGAGCCGGCCACCCCGTTCGTAGACACCGGAGACGATGTCGTCCCGGATGGCCGTGCATACCGAGTGCGCGGGAATGCGCATGACCTGACCTCCGCCTTAATCCCCGCGAAACGCGGTCGATCGACGCCTTTTCAGTGACCCTATTGCAGGGCGGCTGAATTTCCGATGGCGGGCCGAAATCCATGGATATATTTTGGCCAAAGGCGGCACGGGTGCGGTTCGGGGGCACTCGGGTACCGCGAAAGCCCCGGCTCTCGACGAGCCGGGGCTTTCGGTGGATCAGATGCGCTTCGTGCGACGGTCCGGGGTCAGGGATCAGACGCCGACGTCGTGCGCGCGGAGGTACGCGACCGGGTCGATGTCCGTGCCGTAGTCCTCGCCGGTGCGGGCCTCGAAGTGGAGGTGCGGGCCGCTGGAGTTGCCGGTGGAGCCCGAGAGGCCGATCTGCTGGCCCGGAGTGACCGCCTGGCCGACGGTGACGCCGAGGGACGACATGTGGCCGTACTGGGTGTACGTGCCGTCGTTCATCTTGATGACCACGTTGTTGCCGTAGGCACCGCCCCAGCCGGCCTCGACGACGGTGCCGGAGCCGACCGCGTGGACCGTGGTGCCGGACGCGGCGTGGAAGTCGATGCCGGTGTGGCTGCCGGAGGACCACATGCCGCCGCCGGTCTGGTAGCCCGTGGAGACGGACGAGCCGGTGATCGGGGAGACGTAGCTGTTCAGGCGCTTGCGCTCGGCCTCGCGAGCAGCACGCTCCTTGGCCTCGCGCTCCTTCTTGGCCTTGGCCTTCGCCTCGGCCTCGGCCTTGCGCTTGGCCTCTTCGGCCTTCTTCTTGGCGGCTTCTTCGGCCTTCTTGGCCGCTGCCGCGTCGTCGGCGGCCTGCTGCTGGGCAGCGGCCTGCGCGTCGATGCTCTGGGCGAGCGAGTCGCCGACGGAGACCGCCTGGGTGAGGCCGGTGTGCTCGAGGGCCACGGCGTCGTCGGCGGCGAGGGCCGGAGCGGCCAGGCCTCCTATGACACCGGTGGTGGTGAGGGCTGCGACGCCCGCCACGTTCGCGGTCGTACGCGTGAGGCGGCTCGGGCGACGGTGCTTCCCGGTGGCACGGGTGAACGCCATGAAGCGGCTGATCCTTTCCTTCCTTCTCGCCTACCGGGTTAGCTGACGGGTTCGGAGCAGGAAGGTCTCCTACGAGTCCCTCGCCTCACGGCAAGGTTCCCGATTCACCCCAAGGGGACATGTGGGTCCCCGGCTCCCCTGGCTCGCGCCGTACGGGGACTCGGCGATGACTGTCCGGTGCCGCGGGTGCGGCGTACTGCATGACGAACAGCCGGACCGACGCTAAGCGGGGCGTCTTTCAAACGACAAACGGATCAGAGTTTTTGTAGCGCACGCCACAGGGCAGACACGTAACCTCCATACTAATTCGGACATATGAGGACCCCGGTAGCAAATTCCAGCCACCGGGGTCCCGATATGTCCTGACTGTCACTCAGCCCGTGACCACACTCACTTCACCGATGCCGAGCGCCCTGACGGGCTCCTCGATCTGTGCGGCGTCACCGACGAGCACCGTCACCAGGCGGTCCTGCGGGAAGGCGCTCACCACGGCGGCGGTGGCCTCCACGGTGCCGGTCGCGGCCAACTGGCGGTACAACTGCGCCTGGAAGTCGTCCGGAAGGTGCTGCTCGACCTGATCGGCGAGGGTGGCCGCGACGGACGCCGCCATCTCGTACTTGAGCGGGGCCACGCCCACCAGGTTCTGCACGGCGACGTCGCGCTCGGCGTCCGTGAGGCCGTCGGCGGCGAGGGTGCGCAGCACCTTCCACAGGTCGTCGAGCGCCGGTCCTGTGGACTCGGTGTCCACCGAGCCGCTGATGGCCAGCATCGCGGCACCGGTGCCGTCCGGCGCGGAACGCAGGACCTGGGCGAACGACCGTACGCCGTAGGTGTATCCCTTCTCCTCGCGCAGGACGCGGTCGAGGCGCGAGGTGAGGGTGCCGCCGAGGCAGTACGTGCCGAGCACCTGCGCGGGCCACACGCGGTCGTGCCGGTCCGGTCCCACGCGGCCGATGAGCAGCTGCGTCTGGACGGCGCCGGGGCGGTCCACGATGACGACACGGCCGGTGTCGTCGGCGGTCACCGGGGGCACCGGGCGCGGCTCGGCCGTGCCGCCCGTCCAGGAGCCGATGGTGTCGGCGAGGACGGCGTCCAGGTCGACGCCGGTCAGGTCGCCGACGACGACGGCGGTCGCCGTGGCGGGACGCACGTGCTTCTCGTAGAAGGCACGCACCGCCGCCGAGTCGATGGCCGTGACCGTCTCCTCGGTGCCCTGGCGGGGGCGCGACATGCGCGACGTCGCCGGGAACAGCTGCCGGGAGAGCTCCTTGGCGGCGCGACGACCCGGGTTGGCGGCCTCGTGCGGGATCTCGTCCAGGCGGTTGCGTACGAGGCGTTCGATCTCGCTGTCCGCGAAGGCGGGGGCGCGCAGGGCGTCGGAGAGCAGGCCGAGCGCCTTCGGGAGGCGGGAGACCGGCACTTCGAGGGAGACGCGGACGCCGGGGTGGTCGGCGTGCGCGTCCATGCTGGCGCCGCAGCGGTCGAGTTCCGCGGCGAAGTCCTCGGCGGAGTGTTTGTCGGTGCCTTCGTTGAATGCCCTCGCCATGATCGTGGCGACGCCGTCGAGGCCCGCGGGCTCGGCGTCGAGCGGCGCCTCGAGGTGGATCTCCACGGCGACGACCTGCTGGCCGGGGCGGTGGCAGCGCAGCACGGTGAGGCCGTTGTCCAGGGTGGCTCGCTCGGGCGCGGGGAAGGCCCACGGCCGTGCGGTGCCTGCCTGGGGCTGTGGGTGGAACTGCATCGTCGCGGCCTCGGTCACTTCGCCGCCTCCTCTTCGTCCTCGTCGGTGGCTTCGGCGCCCTCAGGGGCCGCTGTGGGCTCGTACACGAGCACCGCGCGGTTGTCGGGGCGCAGGCGGGCCGCTGCGGCCGCCTTGACCTCTTCGGCGGTGACGTCCAGGACGCGCCCGACGGCGGTCAGGGCGAGCTGCGGGTCTCCGAACAGGACGGCGTACCGGCACAGTTCGTCCGCGCGTCCTGCCACGGTGGAGAGCCGGTCGAGCCACTCGCGCTCCAGCTGTGCCTGGGCGCGCTCCATCTCCTCGTCGGTGGGGCCCTCTTCCGCGAAGCGGGCGAGCTCCTCGTCGACGGCGGCCTCGATGACGGGGACCTCGACGTCGCCGGACGTCTTCACGTCGAGCCAGCCGAGCGAGGGGGCCCCGGCGAGGCGCAGCAGGCCGAACCCGGCCGCCACCGCGGTGCGGTCGCGGCGCACCAGGCGGTTGTAGAGCCGCGACGACTCGCCGCTGCCCAGGACAGTGAGCGCCAGGTCGGCCGCGTCGCACGCGCGCGTGCCGTCCTCCGGGAGGCGGTAGGCGGCCATCAGGGCGCGGGCCGGTACCTCTTCCTCGACGACCTCGCGCAGCTCCTCGCCGATCGTGTCGGGCAGCGAGCCGTCGCGCGGCGGCTGCTTGGCGTCGTTCGAGGGGATGGACCCGAAGTACTGCTCGACCCAGGCGAGGGTCTGCTCCGGGTCGATGTCGCCGACGACCGACAGGACGGCGTTGTTGGGCGCGTAGTACGTACGGAAGAAGTTCCGCGCGTCCTCCAGCGTCGCCGCGTCCAGGTCGGCCATGGAGCCGATCGGGGTGTGGTGGTAGGGGTGGCCCTCGGGGTACGAGAGGGCGGTCAGCTTCTCGAACGCCGTGCCGTAGGGAACGTTGTCGTAGCGCTGGCGGCGCTCGTTCTTGACGACGTCCCGCTGGTTCTCCATGGATTCTTCGTCGAGCGCGGAGAGCAGCGAGCCCATCCGGTCGGCTTCCAGCCACAGGGCCAGCTCGAGCTGGTGTGTGGGCATGGTCTCGAAATAGTTGGTGCGTTCGAAGCTCGTGGTGCCGTTGAGCGACCCGCCCGCACCCTGCACCAGCTCGAAGTGGCCGTTGCCGTGCACCTGCTTCGAGCCCTGGAACATCAGGTGCTCGAAGAGGTGAGCGAGGCCCGTACGCCCCTTGACCTCGTGGCGCGAGCCGACGTCGTACCAGAGGCAGACCGCGGCGACCGGGGTCAGGTGGTCCTCGGAGAGCACCACGCGCAGGCCGTTGGCCAGCCGGTGCTCGGTCGCTGTCAGGCCGCCGGAGCCGGCCTCGGCTGTGGCCGTGTGACCCATGGGCATGTACGTCCCTTCGATCGCGAAAAGCTGGAAATTCTGCCAGTCGTGCCACTGTATGCAAGCGTGCTGACAACCGGTGAAGTTCCCGCTCCGCGCTCGGCGTAGTCGCGGTCGAAGTCCGGGTCGTGGTCGGCGTTGTCAGTGGGACAGAGCACAATGGTCGGCGTCAGATCCCGTTGATGCCCTGGCAGACACCGTGAAGGAGCCGCAGCAGCGATGGCCCGCCGCAGCACGAAGACCCCGCAGCCCGACGAGTCGTTCGAGGAGAAGATCCTCGACATCGACGTCGTCGACGAGATGCAGGGCTCCTTCCTCGAGTACGCGTATTCGGTCATCTACTCGCGCGCCCTGCCGGACGCCCGCGACGGCATGAAGCCGGTGCACCGCAGGATCGTGTATCAGATGAACGAGATGGGCCTGCGCCCCGACCGCGGCTATGTGAAGTGCGCCCGTGTCGTGGGCGAGGTCATGGGTAAGTTGCACCCGCACGGCGACGCGTCGATCTACGACGCCCTGGTGCGCATGGCCCAGCCCTTCTCCATGCGCCTGCCCCTGGTGGACGGGCACGGCAACTTCGGCTCGCTCGGCAACGACGACCCGCCGGCCGCCATGCGGTACACCGAGTGCAAGATGGCCGACGCGACGTCTCTGATGACGGAGTCGATCGAAGAGAACACCGTCGATTTCGAGTCGAACTACGACGGCCAGGAGCAGGAGCCGGTCACCCTCCCTGCGGCCTATCCGAACCTTCTGGTCAACGGCTCGTCGGGCATCGCCGTCGGCATGGCGACGAACATGCCGCCGCACAACCTCGGCGAGGTCATCGCCGCCGCCCGCCACCTGATCAAGCACCCCGGGGCCGACCTGGAGACGCTGATGCGTTTCGTGCCGGGCCCGGACCTGCCCACGGGTGGCCGCATCGTCGGCCTCTCCGGGGTCAGGGACGCGTACGAATCAGGGCGCGGCACCTTCAAGATCCGCGCGACGGTGGCCGTCGAGAACGTGACGGCCCGCCGCAAGGGCCTGGTCGTGACGGAACTGCCCTTCTCCGTAGGACCCGAGAAGGTCATCTCGAAGATCAAGGACCTGGTCGGCTCGAAGAAGCTCCAGGGCATCGCCGACGTCAAGGACCTCACGGACCGCTCGCACGGCCTGCGTCTGGTCATCGAGATCAAGAACGGCTTCGTCCCTGAGGCCGTCCTGGAGCAGCTCTACAAACTGACGCCGATGGAGGAGTCCTTCGGCATCAACAACGTGGCCCTGGTGGACGGCCAGCCCCTCACGCTCGGCCTCAAGGAACTCCTCGAGGTCTATCTCGACCACCGCTTCAACGTCGTGCGCCGCCGCAGCGAGTTCCGCCGCAGCAAGAAGCAGGCGAGGCTGCACCTGGTCGAGGGGCTCCTTGTCGCCCTTTTGGACATCGACGAGGTCATCCGGCTCATCCGCTCCAGCGACAACTCCGCACAGGCCAAGGAGCGCCTGATGGAGCGCTTCTCGCTGAGCGAGATCCAGACGCAGTACATCCTGGACACGCCGCTGCGCCGCCTGACCAAGTTCGACCGTATCGAGCTGGAGTCCGAGCGCGACAAGCTCAAGGCCGAGATCGACGAGCTGACCCGGATCCTGGAGTCGGACGCGGAGCTGCGCAAGCTGGTCTCCGCCGAACTGGCCGCCGTGGCCAAGAAGTTCGGCACTGACCGGCGCACGGTCCTCCTGGAGTCGGCGAGCACCCCGGCGCCCACGGTCTCGCTGCAGGTGGCGGACGACCCGTGCCGCGTGCTCCTCTCATCGACCGGCCTCCTGGCCCGTACGGCCAATGGTGAGCCGTTCGCCGAGAGCGACACCAAGCGCGTCAAGCACGACGTGATCGTCTCCGCCGTCCCCGCGACCGCGCGGGGCGAGGTGGGCGCGGTGACGTCCGAGGGACGGCTGCTGCGCCTCTCCGTGGTCGACCTCCCGCAACTTCCGGAGACGCACGCGGCACCCAACATCTCCGGAGGTGCGCCGGTTTCGGAGCTGCTCTCCCTGGAGGGGGACGAGAGCCTGATCTGCCTGATGACCCTGGACGAGTCCTCACCGGGCCTCGCCCTCGGCACCCAACAGGGCGTGGTCAAGCGCGTGGTCCCGGACTATCCCTCCCACAAGGAGGAGTTGGAGGTCATCACCCTCAAGGACGGTGACCGGATCGTCGGCGCGGCCGAGCTGCGCACGGGTGAGGAGGACCTGGTCTTCATCACGGACGACGCCCAGCTCCTGCGGTACCAAGCCGCGCAGGTACGCCCGCAGGGCCGTGCCGCGGGCGGCATGACGGGGATCAAGCTCGCGGACGGCGTCAAGGTCATCTCCTTCGTGGCGGTGGACCCGGCCGTGGACGCCGTGGTCTTCACGGTGGCGGGCTCGCGCGGCACGCTCGACGACTCGGTGCAGACGACGGCCAAGGTGACGCCGTTCGACCAGTACCCCCGCAAGGGCCGGGCCACGGGTGGCGTGCGCGTCCAGCGCTTCCTGAAGGGCGAGGACTGTCTGAGCTTCGCGTGGGCGGGCCCGACACCGCCGCTCGCGGCCCAGCGCAGTGGCCTGCCGGCGGAGCTGCCGGAGATCGACCCGCGCCGCGACGGCTCGGGGGTCTCGTTGGCGAAGCCGGTGGCGGCGGTGGCAGGCCCGGCGTAGCCGACTGCTGCTCCGCCTACTCCGCTTACTCCACCGGATCGAGTTCCTGTACGTACCGCAGTACGCCCCACATGCTGTGCTCGTCGGCATCAGCGTGCGGGGCGTACGCACGACATGCGTCGAGCTCCTTCTCCAGAGCGGGTACGTCGATGCACGCCCCGATGAGGACGAGCTGGGTCAGGCGGGCCTCGCCCGGCGCCCACGGCTCGGGGTAGAAGCGCAGAAACCGCCCCACGGCGTGCACGGCGTATTTGTTGCGCGGGTCGGCGGCGCCGAAGTCGACGTACCCCTTGATGCGGTAGAGCCCTTCGGGCCGGCTGTCGAGGAGGGCCATGAACGGGCGGGGGCTCATGGGTACTTCGCAGGAGAAGGCGAGGCTTTCGTAGGCGGAGTGCAGGTGATCGTGGTGCCCGTCCCGCCCGCCGTCCTCATGCTGATGCGGGTTGTCGTCCTCATGCTGATGCAGGTCGTCGAAGGACAGCTGCCCGACCCGCTCCCCCACCGGCTTCCGGTCGAGGAGCAGCTCCACGTCGACGCGTCCGTACGAGGCCGCGACCACGGCCGCGCGATCGGTGAAGCCCCGGACGACGCCGAGGATCCGCTCACGCTCCGCTTCGGGGACGCGGTCGACCTTGTTGACGACGACAAGATCGGCGATCCCCAGATGCCGGTCGACCTCGGGATGCCGCTGCCGGGTGGAGTCGAACTCGGCGGCGTCGACGACCTCGACGAGCCCTCCGTACACGATGTGCGGGTTCTCGCTGGCGAGCACCATCCGCAGGAGCTCCTGCGGCTCGGCGAGCCCGCTGGCCTCGATGACGATGACGTCGATCCGGGAGGAGGGCCGGGCAAGCCGCTCCAGATACACGTCGAGCTCGCTGGCGTCCACGGCACAGCACAGGCACCCGTTGCCGAGCGAGACGGTGGAGTCACCGAGCTGCCCCGCGACGGCCATGGCATCGATCTCGATGGACCCGAAGTCATTGACGATCGCACCGATCCGGCTGCCACCGCTGCGGTGGAGCAGATGATTGAGCAGCGTCGTCTTGCCGGAACCCAGGAAGCCGGTGAGGACGACTACGGGGATCTGCCTCGTACCTGGCCGAGCACCTGGCTGCGCATCCGGCTGAGTCAACGTGCGACCCCTTTCACACTGAAGCGCGCACCGGCGCGTGCCCGGCTCGCGTACAACGAACGACTGCCGCCCCAGCATACGAGCGCGTAGAGGGGCCACGAAGTGAACGATTGTTAGCGGCGCAGGCGGGGCACACATCGGGCACGGCGTCGGGACACGCGACCACTGCTGCCTTCCGTGCGCCGCCTCTCCGCCTCCCTGCCGATCAGAGCCGCTCGGCATCCTGGGAAGCGGCAAGCGTGCCGCCCATCGCTCGCCGGTCCTCACCCTGTCGACCCGCATCCGACGACCGGCGGACGGTCGCCGATTCGGGGGTTGACATGGCCACACAGAATTTTGGGATACGGGGGTTGGGGTCCGCTGCTACTGCGGGCCTTGCTTTCGCCGTCGGGGCTCTGACGGCCCTGACCGCTCAGCAACGCAAGCACGGGGCGCTGCGGCTGCGACTCACGTGCACAGAACAGTCCGAACACCAGCGCAACGCCAACTTGATCACGCAGCAGCGGCTGCAGTTCGACATGCTCAGCAAGGCGATGGACGACCCCGACCTGGCCGCGGTCCTGGACACCTTCGACATGCCTCTCGATGCCCGCACCCTGCGGCAGTACCTGTTCGCCAACGCGGTGTACACCAACGCGCTGCTGTTCTGGCGCGTCGGCAACTTCAGCTGGGAAGAGGTGCACGGGCATCTGCGCCTGATCTGCCAGAACCCGATCTTCCGAAGCTACTGGAAGGCCACCGGGCCACACCGGGCCAGCCTGCTGGATGCTTCGGACGAGGCTCGTCTGGGCCGAATGGTGGACAAGCTGATCCGGGATCTCGAGGAAGCGGACACCGACGAATGGTGGGTCGTCGGTGAACCCCCTGACGAATAAGGCTGGTTGAGCCCTTCGATTGAGGCTGGTCGAACCCTTCGATGACGTCGCATGCCGAGTTGCCCCGGCTTGTCTCGGGCATCTCCAGTCCCTAAGGTGGGCGCGCGCGTTGTACCCCACAATCGCGGGCGCGCGACTTGCCCCAGAACGCCGCCCACCAAACTTCTTAGAGGGATACCGTTGAAGATCGTGCGGCGCATCGGCGTCTCTCCCCAGCAGCGAGGCAGCGCATCGGGGCAGTCGTGCCCTGACGTGTTTGAACTCAGCGACGGGAACTTCGCTGTCATCGGGAGAGAGGCAACTGCGGCGCTCGAGAAGGAACTACCGCCGGACGCCTCACGGGCGGACTATGAACGCATCGTGATCGTGAGCCGCGAGACGCTGGTCCGCGCCAAGGGCGACATCCCGGACGCCTGACGTCACTCGGCGTACGCATTACGGGCTCGGCCTCTCTTGAGGCCGAGCCCGTTTTACCTGCCACCCCCGTCTAGTCGCACGCCACCTCCGTCTAGAGGGCCGTCGGCACCGCCTGTGGCGCGCGCTCCCCCACATACCGCGCCGCAGGCCGAATGATCTTCGAGTCCTCCGCCTGCTCCAGGATGTTCGCGCCCCAGCCCACCACGCGCGCCGCCGCGAACGTAGGCGTGAACATCTCGCGCGGCAGGCCGCACAGCTCCATGACGACGCCCGCGTAGAACTCCACGTTGGTGTGCAGCTCGCGCCCCGGCTTCAGTTCGGCGAGGATCGCCTCGACCTGACGCTCGACCTCGACCGCGAACTCCACCATCCGGCCGCCGAATTGCTGGGCGATGCCCCGCAGCATCCGCGAACGCGGGTCCTCCGTCCGGTAGACGGGGTGGCCGAAGCCCATGATGCGGTCCCCCGCGAGGACCCGCTCGCGGATCCAGTCGTCGATGCGGTCGGGCGTGCCGATGGCATCGAGCGTGTCGAGTGCGCGGCTCGGCGCCCCGCCGTGCAACGGACCCGACAGCGCACCCACGGCACCCACCAGGCAGGCCGCGACATCCGCGCCGGTCGAGGTGATCACCCTGGCCGTGAAGGTTGACGCGTTGAATCCGTGATCAATGGTTGAGATCAAGTACTGCTCGATCGCCCGCGCGCGATCGGGGTCCGGCTCCGAACCCGTCAACATGTAGAGGTAGTTGGCCGCGTACGACAGGTCGTCGCGTGGTTCGACGGGGTCGAGTCCCTGGCCGAGCCGGTACAGGGCCGTGAGCAGCGTCGGCACCACGGCGGACGCGGCGAGGGCGTCGTCGCGGCGCCGGTCCTCGTCTATGTCGTACACCGGGCGGAAGCCCTTCGCCGCACCGAAGAGCGACAGTGCCGTGCGCAGTGCGGAGAGCGGCCCCGACAGGGCGCTTGCGCGGGCTATGGCGGGCAGCGCGGCGCGTACATCGTCGGGCAGCCGACGCAGGTTCGCGGTCCGCGCGGCGAAAGCGGTCCGCTGCTCGGCGTCCGGCAACGCGCCGTGGAACATCAGGTGCCAGACGTCCTCGAAGCTGCGGGTCTGCGCGAGCTCGACGGCCGAGTACTGGCGGTAGTGGTAGAAGCCCTCGTAACCCCTGACGTCTCCGAGCCGGGTCTCGGTCACGACGACGCCCGCGAGCCCGCGGGGGACCTCCACGGGGGCGGTGGGGGTGGTGGTGGAGCCATTGATCGGCATGTTTTTCCTCGACTTCCTCCCTGGACTTGATTTGACTGTCCATGCTTGACTGAATCCTTGTCAATATTGATTGAATCAACATAACGTCAATCTGGATACGGTGTCGCCCATGACGGATCGAGAAGTGACCCGCACGGACAGCGAGACATCGGGCCACGCCGCGTCGGCAGCCACCCGCGAGAGCCGTCGCCTGAGCACCCGGGAAGCCGCCGAACTGCTCGGCGTGAAGCCGGAGACCGTGTACGCCTACGTGAGCCGCGGCCAGCTCAGCAGCCGCCGAGGCCCCGGCGCCCGGGGCAGCACCTTCGACGCCAAGGAGGTCGAGTCGCTCGCCCGCAAGAACCGCCGGGAGCCCGCGGCCGCCTCCGTGAGCAGCGAACTCGCCGTCCGCACCCGCATCACGCTCATCGGCAAGGACCGCTACTACTACCGCGGGGTCGACGCCATGGACCTGGCCCTGACGCACTCGTACGAAGAGGTCGCCGAGTGGCTGTGGACCGGCGTCATGCGCCCCGGCATCCGCTTCACCGCCCCCGCGGAGACCGTCGGCGCCGCACGCCGCGCCATCGACGCGCTGCCCGAGCACAGCGGCCCGACCGACCGCCTGCGCGTGGCCGCCATCTCGGCCGCGGCAGCGGACCCCCTGCGCTTCGACCTCTCCGAAGAAGCCGTCATCGGCACCGCACGCGCCCTCATCCCCACCCTCGTCACCGCACTGCCACCGGTCAGCCGTACTCACCGGGACGACGGCCCCCTGGCCCACCAGCTCTGGGCACGGCTGACGGGAAGGCAGCCGCACGACACCTCCCTGCACGCCCTGGACACCGCGCTCGCCCTCCTTGTCGACCACGACCTCGCCGCGTCCACGCTCGCCGTCCGCGTCGCCGCCTCCGCCCGCGCCCACCCGTACGCGGCGGTGTCCGCCGGCCTCGGCGTCCTGGAGGGCCCCCTGCACGGCGCGGCAAGCGGCCTCGCGCACCGCATGCTCCTGGACGTCCTGGACCGGGGCAGCGCGGCCCCCGTAGTGGCCGACGAACTTCGCGCGGGCCGCCGCGTCCCTGGCCTCGGTCACCGGCTCTACCCCGGCGAAGACCCGCGCGCGGAGGCCCTGTTCGCCCTCCTGGAGGTCATCCCCCAGACCGGCCCCGCCCTGGCGGCGGCCCGCGACGTGGTGGCCACCACGGCCCGCCACACCGACCTGCACGCCAATGTCGACCTGGCCCTGGCCGTCCTGACCGCCTCGTCCGGGATGCCCGCCGAGGCAGGCGAGACGATCTTCGCCGTGGCACGCACGGCCGGCTGGATCGCCCATGCCCTTGAGGAGTACGAGGAACGCCCGCTGCGCATGCGCCCCAGCGGGCAGTACGTCGGGCTGCGCCCGCCCCAGCCGATGCCCGTGCCCGACGGCGGATGAACCACCACAGACGCGGCGGGGGTTAGGCTCCCCTCTGTGAGTAAGTGCGCCACCGCTTCGCGGGATCTGGACGAGCCTCTCGCGGGGACCGCGGCCACCGCCAGGACCTGGCTGCTGCTTGAGCAGCCGGGCCCGTGGGGCGCCAGAGCGCTCACCGAGAGCCACCTGGATCCGGAGGTCGGCCGCGCCCTTGAGGCCGCCGCCGAGGGAACCGGCGTACGCATCGCGCTCATCCGCCGCCCCGGACGCCACGCCGACAGCCACGCCCCGGCGCTCCGCCGGGTGTTCGTGGCCCACACCATGCCTGGCAACACCTGGCTGCGCGGCCACGTCACGGACAGGCCACAGGAGTTGCTCGACCTCGACTTCACGGCCCTCGGCGCGGGCGACCACGGCGGATTCGGCACCCCGCACACGGGCGCCCCGCTCGCCCTCGTCTGCACGAACGGCAAGCGTGACCGCTGCTGCGCCCTTCTCGGCAGGCCGCTCGCCGCCGAGCTCACCGCGTCCGGTGAACAAGGCGCCTGGGAAGTCACTCATCTGGGTGGTCACCGCTTCTCCCCCACCTTGCTGGTCCTGCCCTTCGGCTACGCGTACGGCCGCTCCGGACAGGCCGCCGTCAAGGAGATCCTCGAAGGGGTGCGCACGGGCCGCGTCGTCACCGAAGGCTGCCGGGGCAGCTCCGCCTGGGATCGCCCGGGACAGGCCGCCGAGCTCGCGGTGCGCACCGAGACGGGCGAGAGTGCTGCGGGGGCCCTGAGCGTCGTCCACACGGACGGCACGGCCCCACGCTGGGACGTGACGGTGGCCCACACCGACGGACGCCGGTGGCGCGTGACGGTCGCCCAGGGGACCTCGCTGCCGCCGCGCCCTGAGAGCTGCGGGGCGGCACTGGCGGCCCCGGCGCGCATGGATGTCGTGGCGGTGCGGCGGATCGCGTACGGCTCCGTACAGGAGATCCCCGCCACAGTGACTTCGGAGTAGCACTCCGGTCGCCGTACCGTTCGTACACATGAGCCCGACCTCCCCTGCCCGAAGACTCCGCCTCGGCCTGCCGCGGCGCGTTTTCTCGCAGGTCCTGCTGATGCAGCTGGCGATCGCCGCCGGGGTCGCCGTGCTCGCCACGGGGCTCTTCCTTGCTCCGCTCAGCGATCAGCTGGACGACCAGGCGATGCGCCGCGCGCTCGCCATCGCGCAGACCACGGCCGCCCAGCCGCAGATCGCCGAGGACCTGCGCTCTTCGAAGCCGACCGTCGACGGCCCTGTGCAGAGGGACGCGGAACGGATCCGGCGCGCCAGCGGCGCCGAGTACGTCGTGATCATGAACAAGGACGGCGTTCGCTGGTCCCACACCGACCATGACCAGATCGGACAGCTCGTCTCGACCGACCCCAGCGACGCGCTCGCCGGGGACGAGGTCATGGAGATCGACGACGGCACCCTGGGCCGCTCGGCGCGCGGCAAGGTGCCGCTGCGGGACATCGACGGGGACATCGTGGGTGCCGTCTCCGTCGGCATCGAGTACGACAGCGTCCGTGCCCGCCTCATCCACGCGATCCCCGGCCTTTTCGCGTACGCGGGCGGGGCGCTGGCCGTCGGCGCGCTCGCCGCCTATCTGATCTCACGCAGGGTGCAGCGGCAGACGCGTGACCTGGCCTTCTCCGACATCTCGGCGCTCCTGGCGGAACGCGAGGCCATGCTGCACAGCATCCGCGAGGGCGTCGTCGCACTGGACCGCGCAGGCCGGATCCGCCTCCTCAACGACGAGGCCCAGCGGCTCCTGGGCCTCGGGGCACAAGCCATCGGGCAACCGGTCGACACCGCGCTCGGCCCGGGCCGTACGACCGACGTGCTCGCCGGACGGGTCACGGGCACCGACCTCCTGACCGTCCGCGGCCAGCGTGTCCTGGTCGCCAACCTCATGCCCACGGACGACGGAGGCGCCGTCGCCACCCTGCGCGACCGCACCGAACTGGAGCAGCTCGGCCGCGAGCTGGACTCCACCCGCGGCCTCATCGACGCACTGCGCGCCCAGGACCACGAACACGCCAACCGCATGCACACACTGCTGGGCCTCCTGGAGCTCGAGATGTACGAGGAGGCCGCGGAGTTCGTCGGCGAGGTGGCGGGCGCGCACCGGGTGACCGCCGAGCAGATCACGGAGAAGATCGGCGATCCGCTGCTCGCCGCGCTCCTGGTGGGCAAGGCCACGGTCGCCGCTGAGCGAGGCGTCGTCCTCGCAGTGCCGCGCGACACCGCGCTGCCCGACCGTCTGATCGATCCGGGCGGCCTGGTCACCATCGTCGGCAACCTCGTCGACAACGCACTCGACGCGGCGGCGGGCACCCTCCACGCGCGCGTGGAGGTCGATGTACGCACCGAGGGACGCGCCGTCGTCCTACAGGTGCGCGACACGGGCCCTGGCGTACCGTCCGAACAGCGCGAGACGATCTTCACGGAGGGCTGGTCCACCAAGGAGCCTCCGGCTCACGGCAAGCGCGGCATCGGGCTCGCCCTGGTCCGCAGGCTCGCCGAGCGGCAGGGCGGCAGCGCACGGGCCGGCGCCGCGCCCGACGGGGGCGCCGAGTTCACCGTCGTGCTGCCCGAAGCGCTCGCCCAGTCCGACCTTGCCCCGACGGAGGAGACACGATGATCGAGGTGCTCGTCGTGGACGACGACGTTCGGGTCGCGGACGTCAATGCCGCCTACGTGGCCAAGGTTCCCGGCTTCCGGGTGGCCGGGAAGGCACACAGCGCCGCCGAGGCGCTGCGGCTCGTCGAGGAGCTCCCCGTCGACCTGGTGCTCCTCGACCACTATCTGCCGGACGAGACGGGGCTCGCGGTGGTCCGTACGTTGCGTGAGCGCGGCCATCAGACCGATGTGATCATGGTGACGGCCGCGCGCGATGTCGCCACCGTCCAGGCCGCGATGCGTCACGGCGCCCTGCAGTACCTGGTCAAGCCGTTCTCCTACGCGGGACTTCGGGCCAAGCTCGACGCGTACGCGACCCTGCGCCGCACCCTGGACGGCGGGGGCGAGGCCGAGCAGGCCGAGGTCGACCGGATCTTCGGCGCCCTCTCGGCGACTCCGGCGCCGGAACTGCCCAAAGGGCACTCCCCCACCACGGCCGAGCTGGTTCGCAGGGCCTTGATGGGCGCCGAGGGGCCGCTGTCCGCCCAGGAGTTGGCGGACCGCACCCGGCTGAGCCGCCAGACGGCCCAGCGCTATCTGAAGCTCCTGGAGCGCTCGGGCCGGGTCAGGCTCAGCCTCAAGTACGGCGATACGGGCCGCCCGGAGCACCGCTACGAATGGGCGCCCAGCGCTTCCTAGCCGGGCGCTCATGGAGGACAGCTACACCGCTCCCGCCCCGGTGAGCGACCGCACCTCGGTCTCCGCGTGCTTGGCCTCGTCCGCGGGCTCCGGCGACGTGACGGTGCCGAGCCATCCGGCGATGAAGCCCAGCGGAATGGAGACGAGCCCCGGGTTCTCCAGTGGGAAGTACTGGAAGTCCACCCCCGGGAAGAGAGAGCCCGGCCCTCCGGAGACCACGGGTGACAGCACGACGAGCGCCAGGGAGGGCAGCAGGCCCCCGTAGACCGACCAGACCGCTCCCCGTGTGGTGAAGTTCCGCCAGAACAGCGAATAGAGCAGCACGGGCAGATTGGCGGACGCGGCGACCGCGAAGGCGAGGCCCACCAGGAACGCCACGTTGAGATCTCGGGCGAGCAGCCCCAGGCCGATCGCGACCACGCCGATCCCGGCCGCGGCAAGCCGCGCCACCGCCACCTCACTGCGCGGCTTCGCATGCTTGCGCCGCAGCGACGCGTACAGATCGTGGGCCACGGACGCCGAGGAGGCGAGCGTGATCCCGGCGACGACGGCGAGGATCGTGGCGAAGGCGATCGCGGCGACGATCGCGAACAGAACCGTTCCGCCTGTGGAGTTCGCGCCGCCCCCGAGATCGAGCGCGAGGAGCGGAACCGCCGTGTTCCCCGCGGCATTCGATCCTCGTACGGCATCGGGTCCCACGATCGCGGCGGCGCCGAAGCCAAGGACGATCGTCATCAGGTAGAAGCTGCCGATGAGCCCGATGGACCAGACGACGGAGCGACGGGCGGCGCGCGCGGTCGGCACCGTGTAGAAGCGGGAGAGGATGTGCGGAAGACCGGCCGTGCCGAGGACGAGCGCGAGCCCGAGGCTGATGAAGTCCAGGCGTGATGTCCAGTCGCCGCCGTACTTCAAGCCGGGCGCGAGGAACTGGCTGCCGTGTCCGCTGCGATCGGCCGCGGTCCGCAGCAACTGGTCGAAGTCGCCGTGGAAACGCACCAGAACGAGCACGGTCAGCGCGATCGTGCCGCACATCAGCAGCACCGCTTTGACGATCTGGATCCAGGTGGTGGCCCGCATCCCTCCCAACGACACATAGACGACCATGAGCGCGCCGACGCCGATCACCGTCCAGGTCTGCGCGGCCTCGCTCGTCCCGCCGAGCAGCAGCGCGACCAGTGAGCCCGCCCCCACCATCTGCGCCACCAGGTAGAGAACGGACACGGTCACCGAGGAAGTTCCCGCCGCGATGCGCACGGGCCGCTCCCTCATCCGGGCGGCGACGACATCGGCGAGCGTGAACCGGCCGCAGTTGCGCACCAGTTCGGCCACCAGGAACAGCACGACAAGCCAGGCGACGAGAAAGCCCACCGAGTAGAGCAGCCCGTCGTACCCGAAGAGCGCGATCAGCCCGGAGATGCCGAGGAAGGAGGCGGCCGACATGTAGTCGCCCGCGATGGCGAATCCGTTCTCCATGGGCGAGAAGAGCCGCCCGCCCGCGTAGAACTCTTCCGCCGAGCCGTGTCGGTTCCGGCTCACCCACGTCGTGATGGCGAGCGTGACGGCCACGAACACGCCGAACAGCAGGAGTGCGAGCGTCTGGTGGTCCCCGGTCATCGCTCGCTCCCCCGGCCCGGCTCCAGATCGCTCCACCGGTCGTGTTCCCGCTGGGCCTGAACCCGCTTCTGGTCCTGCTCCCGCTTCTGCTCGAACACGGCCCAGCGCAGATCAAGCGCCTCGCGATCCCTCCTCAGCCGGGCATGCCGCGCATACGCCCAGGTCAGCAGGAAGGTGGTGAGGAACTGCCCGAGGCCCGCGAGCATCGCGACGTTCACCGATCCGGTGACAGGCCGCGCCATGAACCCGGGCGCAGCCGTCGCCGTCACGACATACGCGACGTACCAGGTGCAGAAGACGGCCACACCAGGGATGACGAACCGCCGATACCGGCCGCGCACCTCCTGGAAGGCAGCACTGCGCTGGACCTCCAGATAGATGTCGGCCGCACTCGCGCTCCGCTCCGGCGCGGTTCGGGGCGGCGTGGCAGGCGCCGGAGCACCCGTGCCGTCCAACTCGCCCCAGCCCGACGCAAGCGCGTCGTACCAGGGATCCCTCGGATCACCGGTCCGCGCCTGCCCGGCATCGCGCCCGTCGTGCTTCTCCACCGAACTCTCCTTGTCCGCAGCCTTGTTCGGCTGCGTGCCCAAGGATGGACAGAACGGGAAGATCCCTGACTCTTCTCTCCCTTCACTTCACCCCATCAGGTGACGGACCTCATCAAAACCCCTCTCAGGTGGACCTGGCGCTCGGGGGCTTGGCGAGTCCGTGCCCGTAGGCGTAACGGACCGCCTGCGCACGGTCCTTGAGTCCCGTCTTGGCGAAGAGGTTGTTGATGTGTGTCTTCACCGTCGCGGTGGAGACATGCATCTCGCGGGCGATCTCCTGGTTCGTCATTCCCTCGGCGATCAGGACGAGCACTTCGGTCTCGCGTGTGGTGAGACCGTCGGGCGGCTCCACGGCGGGCGCGGGCTGCTCGGACTCCGAGAGCCGCTCCAACAACCGCCGTTGGATCTGTGGCGAAAGCCCCCCGTTGCCCGAGAGCACGTCTTCGACGGCCCGCACGATCTCGTCCCCACCGGCGTCCTTGGTGAGATAGCCACGCGCACCGGCTCTCAGCGCCGGGAAGAGCGAGTCGTCGTCGGCGAAGGTCGTCAGCACGACGACCTGCGTCCCCGGGTACTCGGCACGGATACGTCGGGTGGCCTCCGCGCCGTCGACCCTGGGCATGCGCAGGTCCATCAGGACGACATCCGGCGCGAGTTCGGCGACGAGCCGGACAGCCTCCTCGCCGTCGCCCCCGGAACCGACGACCTCGATACCGGGCAGCAGCCCCAGCAGCATCACGATTCCCTCGCGCACCACGGTCTGGTCGTCGACCACGATCACCCGCGCCGGCGCCTTGGCGCCGCCCTGGGTCGTCATGTGGGCACCTTCAGCGTCACGATGAAGCCCTCCTCGCCCGGCCCGGCCGTCAGGGACCCGCCCAGCAGCTCGGCTCTCTCCCGCATACCGAGCAGACCGTACCCGGCTCCGGACGCGGCGAGTTCACCCGGCGGCCCGCCCGAATCCTTGACGTCCAGCGTCACTTCACCCTCCCCGTACGCCAGACGCACGAACACCGTGGCGCCCGGCGCGTGCTTGCGGACGTTCGTCAGGGCCTCCTGCGCGACGCGGCGCACCGCCTGTGACGCCTCGGCGGGCAGAGCGCGCCGCGCGCCCGTCACGGACACCGCGGCCTTGTCCGAGGCGACCAGCTCGTGAAGGAAGTCCTCGACGGGCGTCATCTCGCCGCGCAGCGCGGAGAGCGCCTGCCGGGTCTCCGCGAGCCCTTCCCGGGCCATGGACCGCGCCGCCACCACGCGCTCGAGTATCTGATCGCGTGTCGCATCCCCCTCGATCAGCAGACGCGCCGCCTCCAGATGGACCATCTGTGCGGAGAGGCTGTGCGCGAGCACGTCGTGGATCTCCCGGGCGATGCGGGCCCGCTCGGCAAGCGCGGCCGTCTCGGCCTCTGCCGTGCGGGCGGCCCGCTCCTGGGCGAGCAGTCGCTGGGCGTTGCCTCGCGCGTCGGCATCGAGCCGCAGGGTGTATCCGGCCAGTGCGAGCCCGATGACGATGAGGCTCGTGACGAGCCAGCTGTCGTTGTTGTACACCGCGAACCCGATCATCGCCGCAGGCACACAGGCCGCGGCCGCCAGAAGCGGCAGCCGCTCCAGGGCCAGAACCCCCGTACTGCACCAGAGCACGAGCGCCAGCACACTCCAGTCGCCCGCCTGCGCGGCATACCCGGCCCCCATCAGCAGGAGCAGCAGAGCGACCGAGGGCCACAACCGACGATCGAAGGAGGTGCGGAAGAACGCCCAGGCAAGCCCGCAGCAGAGCACGACCAGGCCGACCCCGGCCACCAGGCGCCAGCCCCTGTCGTGATGGAACGCGTTCCACAGCAGGCCGCCGGCGATCGCCACCCGCAGGACCCTGACGAACCACAGCCGGGCGACGCTCTGCCCTCCCCGGGTGAGCGCTTCCCGGGCGGGCCATCTCATCCACCGGTCCGAGATCACACGGGGTCCTTCCGCATCGGCTCGTACGCCGCGTCCGCAACACCGTACGCCGGGCGGAACAGACCGGCCCGCTGCACCAGCATGCCGCTGCGCACAAGCAGCGTGGCAGCGAGGGCCAGCATCAGAGCGGCACTGCCCTGTCGCACCCCCAGCAGCGCACCGAGACCGAACAGGCCGAGCCGCAGCCCGATCCCGACGCCCCAGACGAGGGCGGTGGCCTTGGTCCCCTTGCCCCATACCGCACCGTCCTGCGCTGTCCACACATACGTGGTCCGCGCCCAGCCGAAGCCCATGGCCAGAGCGACCAGCAGCTCGGCACCGAGCAGGGCGATGGACGCCGCGTGGTGATGGGGATCCAGCAGATCGGGCTCGCGCACGGCCATGACGACCAGCACGGCGGGTATGACCCACCAGCGCCTGTCCGCGGTGATCTGCTGCGCCTTGAACTGGCGCACGATCACCAACGCGACGACGGCGCAGACCACCAAGACATTGGCGAGCCCAGACATGACGGCCTCCGTGGAGCGAGAGAGTGCGGAGCCGATCCGAGGAGGATCGACGCCTTCGACGCTACGGAAAAGACCTGGTCAGGACATCGGAGCAGCGTTACGCGTCGATGCGCGAGCGGTCCAGCGTCGCCGCCGAGCTCGTGATGAACTCCTTGCGGGGCGCCACGTCGTTGCCCATCAGCAGATCGAAGACCTGCTCGGCGGCGTCCAGATCGCCGATGTTGACCCGCCGCAGAGTGCGGTAGCGGGGGTCCATGGTGGTCTCCGCGAGCTGGTCCGCGTCCATCTCGCCGAGGCCCTTGTAGCGCTGGATGGAGTCCTTGAAGCGGATTCCCTTGCGCTGGTACTCCAGAAGCGTCTCGCGCAGCTCGTTGTCCGAGTACGTGTAGACGTACTTGTCCTGGCCCTTCTTCGGCTGCACCAGCTCGATGCGGTGCAGCGGCGGCACGGCGGCGAAGACCCGGCCCGCCTCCACCATCGGGCGCATGTAGCGCTGGAAGAGGGTGAGCAGCAGAATCCGGATGTGCGCACCGTCGACGTCGGCGTCGACGAGGAGAATGATCTTCCCGTAGCGCGCCGCGTCGATGTCGAAGGTCCGGCCGGACCCTGCCCCTATGACCTGGATGATCGCGCCGCACTCGGCGTTCTTCAGCATGTCCGTCACGGACGCCTTCTGAACGTTGAGAATCTTGCCGCGGATCGGCAGGAGTGCCTGGAACTCGGAGTTCCGCGCCAGCTTTGCGGTGCCGAGCGCCGAGTCGCCCTCGACGATGAAGAGCTCGCTGCGCTCCACGTCGTCACTGCGGCAGTCGGCGAGCTTCGCGGGCAGCGAGGAGGATTCCAGGGCCGTCTTCCGGCGCTGGGCGTCCTTGTGCTGACGGGCCGCGATGCGCGTGCGGGCCGCAGCGACGGCCTTCTCCATCACGGCGCGCGCCTGCGCCTTGGCATCGCGCTTGGTGGACGTCAGGAACGCCTTGAGCTCCTTGGCGATGACGTTGGCGACGATGCGGTTGGCCGCCGAAGTGCCGAGCACCTCCTTGGTCTGGCCCTCGAACTGCGGCTCGGCGAGACGGACCGTGACGACCGCGGTCAGTCCCTCCAGGGCGTCGTCCTTGGCGATGTCGTCCTCGGCGACACGCAGCACCTTCTGGGTGCGCAGCGCCTCGTTCATCGTCTTGGTCAGGGAGCGCTCGAAGCCCGACACATGGGTGCCGCCCTTGGGGGTGGCGATGATGTTGACGAAGGACCGCAGCGTCGTGTCGTAACCGGTGCCCCAGCGCATGGCGACGTCCACGGTGAGCTCACGGGTGACCTCGGTGGGGGTCATCTGCCCGTGGTCGTCGAGGACCGGGACGGTCTCCTTGAAACTGCCCTGCCCGGTGAGGCGAAGGATGTCGCAGACGGCCTTGTCCTGGGCGAGGTACTCACAGAACTCGCTGATGCCGCCGTCGAAGCGGAAGGACTCCTCGCCCTTGGTGCCGCCGTCGCCGAGGCCGTACTCGTCGCGCACGACGATCGTCAGGCCCGGCACCAGGAAGGCGGTCTGCCGGGCACGCTGGTGCAGCGTGTCCAGGTTGAGCTTGGCGTCCTTGAGGAAGATCTGCCGGTCGGCCCAGTAGCGCACGCGCGTGCCGGTGCGGTTCTTGGGGATCTTCTTCGCCTTGCGCAGCGTGGCCGACGAGTCGAAGTCGGCATCGGGGCCGGGCTTGGCGAAGGCGCCGGGGACGCCACGACGGAAGCTGATCGCGTGGGTGTGCCCCGCGCGGTCCACCTCGACGTCGAGGCGCGCGGACAGGGCATTCACCACGGAGGCACCCACACCGTGCAGGCCGCCGGAGGCAGCGTAGGAGCCACCGCCGAACTTGCCGCCCGCGTGGAGCTTCGTCATGACGACCTCGACTCCGGAGAGACCGGTCTTGGGCTCGACATCCACCGGGATGCCTCGGCCGTTGTCCCGGACCTCTACGGAGGCGTCGTCGTGGAGGATTACTTCGATGTGGTCGCAGTAGCCGCCCAGGGCCTCATCGACGGAGTTGTCGATGATCTCCCAGAGGCAGTGCAGCAGGCCACGGCTGTCCGTGGACCCGATGTACATGCCCGGGCGCTTGCGAACGGCCTCGAGCCCCTCCAGGACGAGCAGGTGCCGCGCGGTGTAGTTGGAACCGTCCCGGTCTGCTCCGGTCAGCAACGCTGTGGACGGCACGGACGTCTCGGCGGTCACGCGGTTCGCTCCTCGCTGAATTTCAAATGGGGTCCTTTGGGGTAAGGCCCCGGCTTCGGTTGCCGCTCAGAGGGTACCGAGGCCTGGTAGAGCCGTTGTAACGCCACCCTCGTCTCAACTCACACTAGTCCAGCACCGTACGCTTGTTCGATCCCTCGATGGAGTGAAGCGCACGTCACGTTCCCTTCCAGGCATGAACCATTTAGGCTCCGGGCACGTCCTCATGAACAACCGGCAACCCAGCCGGCGGACGACCGACCTGACAGACAGCGCGAAACCGTACGACACGTTAGAGACGTAATACGGCACATTCGCCGCCAACCGGCAGCAGACAGCCGCCTCGGAAAAAACTTCGAGGAAAAGCCACGAGCGGGAACGTTTTCGGCCTGGTTGGATGTTGACCCTGGTACGACAGCTCGTCGAGCTAGAGAAGAGGCGACGTGACTACTGTTCTGACCCCCGCGAGCCCCCTGACGGCCGCTGATCGCTGCGACCGCTGCGGCGCCCAGGCATACCTGCGCGTCGTCCTGTTGAGCGGCGGTGAACTGCTCTTCTGCGCCCACCACGGCCGCAAGTTCGAGCCGGAACTCAAGAAGATCGCCGCTGAGATACAGGACGAGACGGAGCGGCTGACGGCCGTCCCGGAGACCAACGACGAGGAACGCTGACACCTCGCACCCACGACGAGCCATCCGGCGCACTCCAGGCCGGTGACCGGGCGGCCGACCCTGCCAACCCCAGGGGCGGCCGCCCGCTCTCGTCACACGGCCGCCCAGGCACCTTCTCGGCGGTCTCACGCGGCGCTCCACTCTCCCCGCGTGCGCACTTCCGCAATCTCAGCCGCGCAGAGGCATGTCCCGCGCGACGCCCGAGATCCGCGTATAGACGCCGGGACTCCCGGCCCGCCCACAGCCGCTCCCCCACGACACCAGGCCGATCAGCCGCCCGTGTGCGACAAGCGGGCCGCCACTGTCCCCCTGGCAGGCGTCACGCCCACCCTTGACCTCCCCCGCACACAGCATGGATGCGGCCGCGTACGTTCCGTCAGAGCTGCCCGGGTAGGCCTCCACGCACGTCGAGTCAGGCAGTACTCGCACGGGCGCGGCGCGCAACGTACGCGCGTAATCACCTGATCCCGTCGTGTCACCCCACCCGTAGACAGCCGCCCGCGTGCCGGGTTCGTATGCCGGGTCACCCTCCCCGGCCATGCGGATCGCGTAGCTCTTCGGAAGCGGGCTGGCCAGCGACAGGACCGCGACGTCTCCGGAGTTCGACGAGCTGTCGTACTTCGGATTGACCGACGCCTCGCGTACCGGAATCTCGCGGCCGGCCGACGTGCTCAGATCGTCCCGGCCGGCGATCACCTTCAGGTCGCTCATCTTCCTCAGCGGCACTCCGAGGACTTCCTCGCCCATACAGTGCGCCGCGGTGAGGACGGTCGTGGGACCGACCACCACACCTCCGCAGAACTGTCCCGAGCGCGTACCCCCGAACCGGTCACGGCTGGACAGCGCCACCACCCAGGGGTTGTCGGCCACCCGGACCGGACTGCCGCCGATGACGATGCTGTCTGCCGCCGCGGGGGCCGGGGAGGCCAGCGGCAGCACCGCCACCGGTGCGACAAGGGCCAGTGCCGCCGTAAATGTTCGGGCGAAAGGACGAGGCATGCGATCTCCTCACTTTGGGTTGCCATGGCACACCCACAGTGATCCAGTGCGGCACGGCCCGCACCCGCGCCACGCACGTCCGTGCCGGGGCGAACACATAGGACAAACAGAAAGACCCGAAGCCTCGCGTGAGGTTTCGGGTCTTCCTTGTGGAGCGCTGGTGACTAGTCGAGGTAGTCGCGCAGGACCTGCGAACGCGACGGGTGACGCAGCTTCGACATCGTCTTCGACTCGATCTGACGGATGCGCTCACGCGTCACTCCGTAGACCTTGCCGATCTCGTCGAGGGTCTTCGGCTGGCCGTCGGTGAGACCGAAGCGCATGGAGACCACGCCCGCCTCACGCTCGGACAGGGTGTCGAGCACGGAGTGCAGCTGCTCCTGAAGAAGCGTGAAGCTGACCGCGTCGGCCGGAACGACCGCTTCGGAGTCCTCGATGAGGTCACCGAACTCACTGTCGCCGTCCTCACCCAGGGGGGTGTGGAGGGAGATCGGCTCGCGGCCGTACTTCTGGACCTCGATGACCTTCTCCGGGGTCATGTCGAGTTCCTTGGCCAGCTCCTCCGGGGTGGGCTCACGGCCCAGGTCCTGGAGCATCTGGCGCTGCACGCGCGCGAGCTTGTTGATGACCTCGACCATGTGCACCGGGATACGGATGGTGCGGGCCTGGTCGGCCATGGCGCGGGTGATCGCCTGACGGATCCACCAGGTGGCGTACGTGGAGAACTTGTAGCCCTTGGTGTAGTCGAACTTCTCGACCGCGCGGATCAGACCGAGGTTGCCCTCCTGGATGAGGTCCAGGAAGAGCATGCCGCGGCCGGTGTAGCGCTTGGCCAGGGAGACCACCAGACGGAGGTTGGCCTCCAGGAGGTGGTTCTTGGCGCGGCGCCCGTCCTCGGCGATGATCTCCAGCTCGCGCTTGAGCTTCGGCGCGAGCTTGTCGGCGTTCGCCAGCTTGTCCTCGGCGAACAGGCCGGCCTCGATGCGCTTGGCGAGCTCGACCTCCTGCTCCGCGTTGAGGAGCGGGACCTTGCCGATCTGCTTCAGGTAGTCCTTGACGGGGTCGGCGGTGGCACCGGCCGCGGCGACCTGCTGGGCCGGGGCGTCGTCCTCGTCCTCGTCGGACAGCACGAAGCCTGCCTGGGGACCCTCTTCCGTGGACTCGCCCTCACCGGGCTTGCCCTTGGCGGGTGTCTCCTCGTTGGCCTCGTCGTCCAGGATCTCGTCATCCTGCTTGGACGCACTCTTCTTTGCCGTCGCCTTCTTGGCGACGGTCTTCTTGGCGACGGCCTTCTTTGCCGTCGTCTTCTTGGCAGCGACCTTCTTCGCGGGCGAGTCCTCAGCTGCGACATCTACGGCCGACGCCTCGGGGGCGGCGGACGCGGTGGCCTGCTTCGCCGTGACCGTCTTGGCCGCGACCGTCTTGGTCGCGGTGCGCTTGGCCGGGCTCTTCGCTGCGACGCTCTTGCGGGGGCGCTTCGGCTCCGCGGCACTGACCATCAGCGTCACACCCTCTTCCTCGAGGATCTGGTTGAGGCTGCGCAGAACGTTCTTCCACTGAGTGGCCGGAATCTGGTCAGCTTCGAAGGCACGACGCACGTCATCGCCGGCGATCTGCCCATCAGCCTTTCCCCGCTCGATGAGCGCCATGACAGAGACGGATTCGGCGATCTCCGGCGGGAGCGTACGGGATGTGCTGGCCGACACGAACAACCTCTCGGAACGTTGAAAAACGGCTTCCGGCCCCGTCCATTGTGGACCAGGACCGACGACCGACGACTGGGGATGGGCCGACGGCGCAGGCGGGGCCGGGGAGCTACACAGCGTCGCGAACGACTGCTGTATTCCCTCCTCGGCTATCACCTCTTAGGTCATCGCGCTGCCCCGAGGAGCGTTACGCCCAATCTACGTGGCCCGAGTCACACCCCGTAAGCGCCCAAAAGCTGCCGTATACGGTCAGAAGCACCCAAACTTAGCCTCTGGCGACCGTCCAGACGGCGACAACCGTGTCGCCGGGTCCCTGCCTGGTCCCCGAGGAACCCGCAGAGGCCCGGCGACGGTACCGCGCCAACGGAGTGATGAGGTCGGGCCGCGAGGCGCATGAGCCGGCCGTACGGACGCAGACCCGGCCGGTCAGTGCTCGCGGGGGGCGGGCACGACGCGCTCCACCTCCGGGTGGGTGGTGAGCAGCTGACGCATGGCGGCTTCGGCGCCGGGTCCGTCGCCCGCCCCGAGAGCGTCGACGATGCGCGAGTGGTGGACCAGGGACGCCTCGGTGGGACGGTCGCAGCCGGTGACCGGGCCACCGGAGACCTGGAGTGCGGCCGAGACGATGCCGGACAGGTGCTCCAGCATGCGGTTGCTCGCGAGCTGGATGAGCAGCGAGTGGAACTCCGCGTCGGCCCTGGAGAAGGTGATCCCATCGCCCTGGCTCAGGGCGTGACCCATGATCTCGACCATGTCGGCGAGCCGCTGCTGCACCTCCTCGCGGCCGTGGCCCGCGGCGAGCCGGGCGGCGAGGGGCTCGATCGTCCAGCGAAGCTCGCCCAGTTCGCGGCGCTGGTCGTCGCGCTGCGGCCCGAACGCGCGCCACTCGATGATGTCCGGGTCAAGGAGGTTCCAGTCACTGACGGGGCGTACGCGCGTGCCGACATTCGGCCTCGCGCTGACCAGGCCCTTGGCTTCAAGTACGCGCAGGGATTCCCGCACGACGGTGCGGGAGACCTCGAAACGCTGGCCGATCTCCTCGGGCACCAGCGGGCGGTCGGCACCCAGGTCGCCGGAGACGATCATCTGGCCGAGCTGCTGGACGAGTTGGCCGTGCAGGCCGCGGCCGCGGTTTCCTGCGGTGCGTCGGCCTACGCGGCCGAGGTCCTGGTCGGCGCTGTCCCACGGGGACGCGACGACGCGGTCGGCGCCCGGTGCCTCTGCGTAGGGGTAGCGGTCGAGTTCGCCCGGGCCGGCGAGACCGGAGTCTGCGGAGCGGGCGGCGGTCATCATGGTGTGCGCAAGGGTACTCACGGATCCTTTGTCGGCGTGGCTCCCAAGTCCCTTGAGGTCTTTGGTGAAAAGCACACGAAAGGGTGATCGCTTACCCCGCCGCACTTGACGCCTTATCGGAAAGAAATGGCCGTTCTCCGAGGAGTTGTGCGCAGCACGGGAACGTAAGTGCCGGTCGATCGTTATCGAGCCCTGTTGCGCATCCCCGCGAGCAGATATGCGCAGAGTAGAGCGGTCAGTGACAACATCAGTGCGCTGCCGACAGGTTGGGCGACCATCCGGACTCCGCCGGCCAGATACCGCTCGACACCGAACGGCCACTGCACCAGCGCGAGATCGCGCAGCCTCCCCGGCAGCCCCGCCGCCGATCGCACAGACGGTCCCTCCAAGGCCTTTTGTACGAGTGGTACGACGACGATCGGCACCGCGAGAACCGCGGCGAGGCCGGCCGTCGTGGACCGGAAGACTCCGCCGGCGAGCACCCCCGCCCAGGCGCAGCCCACCACCAGAGCGATCCAACTCGCGCTTAGCGAGAGCCAGTCAGCGGGAACTTTCGCGAGCTCCTCTCCGTATACGAGGTGGAGCAGCGCGGTGTCGGAAGCCAGGACGAGCAGGCTCAGCAGGAGCGCGGTGGCCGCCGCGACGATCAACTTGGCACAGAGCAGCCCCAAGCGGCGGGGGACGGTGCCCCGGTCGACGGCGAGGGCGGGGTGACGGAACTCCTCACCGAAGGCGAGCGCGCCGAGCAGCCCGGCGCCGAGCGCTGCGGGCGGCAGGGGAAGTTCCTGAGGCCAGGCGGCCAGCAGGAGCGGCTGCGGCGTGTGACCGCTCCGGGCGAGGAAGACGCAGAGGACGGCGGAGACGGCGAGCACGAGGGCCGTGGCGAGGTATCCGGTGCCTACACCGGCGACGCGGTACAGCTCGTAGCGCAAGGGACGAAGAGGGCTGCGGGCGGGACGGATCGAGATGGGGGGCGGCAAGGGGGATGGGGCCACGGGAGCCCGCGGGGCGGTAGTGACGACCGGGTCGGCGGTGGCGTGTAGTAGGTCCGTGGTGGTGTGCGGGTCCACGGAGGCGAGCGGGATGAGGTTCTTGGTCGTGGACACGACCTCGGTCCCTGTCTCCGTCTCGGTCTCGGTCTCGGTGCCGGTCCCGGTCCCGATCTCGGACTCGGACTCGGACTCGCTTCCGCTCTCGGTCCCGCCCTCGGTCCCGCTCTCGGGCAGCACGTCGGTTGCCGCGGCTGGCCTGTCCCCGGCCGGCCTCTCTCCTGCCGGGTGCTCTCCTGCCGGGTTTCCTACCGAACCCTGGCGTGACATCTGCCCCGTACCCGCACCCCCCACAGCCGCAGCACCGGAGGCTTCGACTCTTCGTTCGGGCGCTGGCGCGGGCGCGGCGACTGGCCCCGCATCCCCGATCTCATCGGCGAGTTGATGGACGAGGATTCCGTGACGGAACGCCGTCTCTCCGACCTCGGCGCAATTGCTGCCGTACACCGAAAGCCGGTTGCCGTACTCCTTCACCACCTCGATGGAGCGCTGCCCCGCACGGGCCTCCTTGGACAGCAGTGCGCCGAGGCGCGCCGCGTGCGGACTGCGCACCGCGACCCGGGGACGCAGCCGGGTGCGGGCGAAATCCCCGGCTTCCTGGTCGGCGATCAGACGGCCTGCTTCCAGCGTGACGACCCGGTCGGCGGCCCGTGCGGCCTCCTTGGGGTCGGCCGTGGAGAACAGGACCGTTCCCCCCTGGGAGGCGTGCGCGCGCAGAACGTCGTGCAGCCACCCGCCCTCCCGGGCCGAAAGCCCGTCGGCCGGACCGTCGAGGACGAGCGTGTGCGGGTCGGCGAGCAGCGCGCAGGCCAGGCCGAGACGACGGTCCATGCCGCGCGAGAGCGTGCCGAGCCGCTGATCGCGGAGGCTGACGAGACCGACGACTTCGAGTACGTCGTCGGCGCGCTGGACGGGGACGCCGGCGGCAGCGCACAGCATGCGCAGCTGGCCGCGGACCGAGCGGCCGGGGTGTCCCGGCACCTCGCCCAGAAGGACGCCCACCTCACGTGAGGGATGGGTGATGCGGTGCAGCGGACGCCCTCTGAAGTAGGTGACTCCTCGGCCCTGTTGGATTTCGAGCATGAGTCTCAGCGCCGTCGTCTTGCCGGCGCCCTGTGCGCCGAGCAGCGCCGTGACACGGCCTGTTCGCGCCTCGAAGGACACGTCGTCGACGGCGGGTGGCAGCTCCTGGCGGAGATTGCTGGTCAGTCCGATGGCCTGGATCATCGCTTCTCTCGCGGGATGTGCGACCGCTCGGCGGCCAAGGTTCGTCCGCCGGGTCGGGGACGGACGAACCCCGTGGGTACTTCAGCAAGATAACGCGATATTTCCGTCATTTCGGTCAGGGTGTGGGTCGCGGGTGTCCATCGCGCGGCCAGACCGACAGGTGACCAGCGCGTGACCCGTGGCGCGGGCCTCAGACCTCGGGGCGCAGCATCGGCGGGTTGAGCAGCGTCGCGCCGCCCGCGCGGAAGAGCTGGGCGGGGCGGCCGCCCTGGCGGGTGGTCGTACCGCCGGTGGGGACGAGGAAGCCCGGCGTGCCGGTCACCTTGCGGTGGAAGTTGCGCGGGTCGAGCACGACGCCCCACACGGCCTCGTACACCCGGCGCAGCTCGCCGACGGTGAACTCGGGCGGACAGAAGGCCGTCGCGAGCGAGGAGTACTCGATCTTCGAACGGGCGCGCTCCACGCCGTCCGCCAGGATCTGCGCGTGATCGAAGGCCAAGGGCGCCGCCTGCTCGCCCTCACGGCCGTATCCGCCCTGATGGAGCAGCGCCTCGACCGGCGCCCAGCGCGCGCTTTTCGCGTCACCACCGGCCCGCGGTGCGGGCAGATCGGGAGCGAGCGCGAGGTGGGCGACGCTCACGACCCGCATCCGCGGATCGCGCTTGGGATCGCCGTACGTGGCGAGCTGCTCCAGGTGCGCGCCGTTCGCCTGGACCGGAGTGTCCCGGTCGTGGGCGCACAGGCCCGTCTCCTCCACCAGCTCCCGCGCGGCGGCCGCCGACAGATCCTCGTCGTCGCGCACGAATCCGCCGGGGAGCGCCCAACGACCCTGGAACGGCGACTCACCCCGCCGGACGGCAAGCGCGCAGAGCGCGTGGCGGCGCACGGTCAGCACGACCAGATCGACGGTGACAGCGAAGGGCGGGAAAGCCGACGGGTCGTAGGGCGACATGCCGCGATCATAGTCGTCTGCCTGACGATAAACAGCTCCTCCGGCATCCGATCCCGGTTCCGGGTTCCGCGACCTCGTGAGCATTTCCACGTGACGTTGATTCAGTACGTGGACGCACCGACTCGGCGAAGCCCCTTACCCAGAGCTGCGGTTGACGGACTTCGCCGAATCGGACCCACCAGGAATTCAGCTTGCCGGGCCGCGCCGGGCCGGGCAGCCGCACGGACAACGGCTCAAATGACCACGACCCGGCGCCCGCGCGTGTGACCGGCCTGGCTGTCGATGTGCGCCTCCGCGGCCTCGGCGAGCGTGTACGACTTCTCGACCGGGATGTGGAGTTTTCCGCGCGAGATGAGACCGGCGGCCTCGGCGAGCGCCGCCGGCACGCTCCCGGCCACGCCGGAGAAGCGGACACCGAACTCCGGCGCACCGAGATCGGCGATGGAGATCACCTTCTGCGGATCCCCGGTCAGCTCGACGAGCTCGCGGATCACGCCCGAGCCAGCCAGGTCGAGAGCCGCGTCGACACGGCCGAGCTGCCGCACCCGCTCGACCCAGCCCTCGCCGTACGTCGTGGCGACGGCACCCAGGCTTCGCAGGTAGTCCTGATTCGCCGCCCCGGCCGTGCCGATCACCGCTATGCCACGGTCGCGGGCGATCTGCAGCACCGCCGAGCCGACTCCCCCGGACGCACCGCTGACCAGCAGCGTCTGCCCGGACCGCACACCGGACTCGCGGATGATGCGCAGCGCGGTCTCCACCACGGAGGGGTAACCGGCTGCCTCTTCGAACGTCAGACCCTCGGGCATGTGCGCCCAAGCCGACAGCACGGCGAACTCGGCATAGGTGCTGTCGCCTTCACCGAACACATGGTCACCGATCTCGACCCCTTCGACACCCTCGCCGACCTCGTCCACCACCCCGGCGGCGTCAAGGCCGACCCCGGCGGGCAACTTGATCGGATGGGCCCCCAGGACCTGACCTTCACGGACCCGCCAGTCAACGGGGTTCACACCTGCCGCCCGTACGGCGACGCGTATCCGACCGGGGCCCGCGTGGGGCTCCTCGGCATCCAGGAGTTGCAGAACGTCCGGACCGCCGAACTCGGCGAAGCTCACTCTCTTCATGCCGTTGACCGTAACACTAACGGTTAGTGTTTAAGAACGGTTTTTGTTTTGCACTTGATAGGGTCACTGGATGACCGAGCCGCCCGGACGTCGAGAGCGCAAGAAGGCCGCGACCCGCCAGAAGATCGCTGACACCGCCCTGCAGCTCTTCCTGGAACGCGGGTACGACGCGGTGGGCATCCGTGACGTGGCCGCTGAGGCCGACGTGGCCGTCACCACGCTCTTCTCCCACTTCGCCTCGAAAGAGGCACTGGTGTTCGAGCAGGACGAAGACTTCGAGCAACGCCTCACGCAGGCAGTCACCGGCCGGGCACCGCACGAACCGCTCGTCCCTGCACTGCGCCACGAGATCCAGGCCCTGGTGCGACATTGCACGGCGGACGGCGCCGCCCCGGTCTTCCGGATGATCGACGAATCACCTGCCCTGCGGAAGTACGACGAGTCGATGCAGCTGCGCCATGCGGAGTCGCTGGCAACGGCCATCGCCGCCGATCTCGACCTGCCACAGACCACGACGGCCTGCCGGACGATCGCGAGGTTCGCGATCGACGCCTATGCGCTGGCCCGAGAGGCGGCCGATCCGGAGGCCGCGGTGGACGAGATCTTCCGGATGGTCGAGGCGGCCTGGGAGGTCGGCCGCCCTTCCTGACGTGCGCGAAGAACTGTTCGTGCTGACGTGCCCGAGGAACTGTCCCTGCTGACGTGCGCGAAGAACTGTTCCTGCCTGCACGGTTGGATCCACCGGGCCGCGCGTCAGGTTTGCGCCACACCCACCGCAGGCCTTCTCCCGTGGGTCACACTCCCAACTGCAGCCCCTCGGCGGCCTCCTCGACCATGGCGAGACCGAGCCTGCTGACGCGCACGGAGAACGGGGCACCCGCGACACGCAGCGCCGTCAGCCCCAGCTCCCCCAAGGGCGCGCTGCGAACGGGGCTCAGCGTCACCGTGCCCGACGGGGCGTCGGGGCGGATCCCGGCGAGCGCAGTGAGGAGCTGCACCCCTGCGGCCGCGGAGGTGGCCGCAGGACGGCAGGCAGCGGGGTGCGGCAACGGAGCGCCGCCCTCCGTGCGCTGCTCCCCCGCGTACATCTCAGGCAGCCGGTAGTCGAACGACTCGGCCGCCGCCATCACCCCTCGCAGCAGTCCACTCGCCTCCTTCTCGTAACCGGCGGCGGCCAGACCGGAGACAGCGACCGCCGTCTCATGGATACGGACCGCTCCGCCACGGTGCCCGAAAGGGTTGTACGCGGCTTCCTTGACGCCCAGGCTCCGCAGCCCCCATCCCGAGTCCATGGCGGGCCCGCCCAGCAGCCGGGCAAGCTGCTCGGTCTGCACCTTGTCGAGCAGTCCTGGTGCGAGCGCACCGGACCCGAGCAGCCCTGTGTCGAGGAGGTGGGCGGCACCACCGGTGAGGAGAGGAACGGGGCGGCCGTCGGTCAGGCAGGCCGCTGCGGGTCGGCCACCCGCCCGGTCCTCCACCCAGAAGTCCTCCCGGAACGTGGCCCGCAGTCGCTCCGCCCACTGCCGCAGGCCGGTGCCGCCCGCGCGGCCGTGCGCGTCGAGCAGGTCGGCGCCGAGCAGCGCGGCCCGGTGGGCATGGGCCTGGGTCTCGCAGCGCGCGGGGCCACCGGGATACGGATCCGGCAGTCGTACTCCGTCGCCGACCGCCGCGAGCAGCCACCTCAGGCAGCGCTCGGCAGCCGGTAGCAACTCCTCCGTCTCCTGCGCCGACAGCCCCCAACGCCACGCCTCCGCCAGCAGCGCCGGGAAGAGCAGCGTCGCCTCGATCCCCGTGCATCCTGGCGGCAGATACGGCCCCTTGTTCCGCACAGGTCCGGGGATCATGCCCGCCCGCGGCCCCTTGCCCGCAAGCTGACGGCGGGCAAGCGTACGCAGCGTCCCCACGGCGATCCGGGTGCCGAGCGGCAAGGTCATCCGGGCGGCAGCGAGCGCCTCGGCCGGAGCGAGGCCACAGCGCCATGGCGCCCCCGCGGCCAGGTGGACATCGGTCGGGTGCTCGGGGTCCCGCATCAGCAGCGCCTGGAGATCCTCCACCGATCGGTCCAGCAGGGTCCGGGCCCTGGGATCGTCGCCCGCGGCCCGCGCCGTGGCGAGGGAGCGCGAGACCCCGTGCCCGACCGCCCGCACCGGCCCCGCGCCCTCCGTCCGCACCCGCAGCTCCAGGCTCCAGGTCCCGCCCGGTGGCAACTCCACCTCCCAGCGCAACAGCCCTGCGGAGGCCAGCGCGTCCGCGGGCGCCGGATGCGCGGTGACCGCACAGTGGCCCGCGGACGAGGACCAGCGCATGCCGGAGTCGTGGACACTGGCGGGCAGTTCGGGGCCGGTGTTGCCGGACGCGATCGCTCCGAGCTCCGCCAGATCGGTGCCGAGCGACACCTCCACGGGCAACCGCAGGAGACGGCCCGTTGCGCTGCGCAGGATGATCCGCTCCGTACCGTCCGCGTACCGGGTCCGCTCGACGACCACGTCCGGATCCGGGCCGCCGTCCGCGGACGTGCGCAGCGTCGCGACGAAGCGGGCGCGGTCGGCCGAGAGCATCCGGGCCTGCACGGCGAGCGGCTCGCGCCCCGCCACCCGCACTTCGCAGCGGGACAGCAACCTGCGCCCCGCGCGATAGAACCCTTCGAGTCCGCGGCCGGTCAACTGCCCCTGCTCCGTGGAGATCGCGAGCGCGGGCATGGCGACACAGATCAGCGCGGCGTGCGCGGGCGGCAGCTGTGCGGGGCGACGCGGCACGGGAGCCGGGGCCTGCCCGCCGGGCAGGCGCGATGGAGTCGGCGCGGGTCGCTGGGGACCCTCTCTGCCGGAGACAGGAGACGGGGCGGGCAGGGACATGAGGCGGCTTCTTCCGCGCTGTCCGCGCTACGGGGAGTCGGAGGTCGTACGGCGGCTCGGTCCAGGCCCAGGTACCGCCACTCAGGTGAACGGACCGCCCCCGCCCCAGGTCACGCCCACAGAACGGGAAGCCACCCGGCCGGCCCTCCTCTCCCGCGTAAGGCGTCCCCGCCGGTCCCCATCTCGCCCCAGCCCGCCGGCCTGCCCTCCGGCCTGCCCGCTGGCCTGCCCTCCAGTGCCGAACTCCTGTGTTCACGTGTCGTTCTTCGCCGCGCGCCGGATGGTGCGACGGCGGTTCTGCGGCCCTGTGCTCGGCCTGTCCGTGGCCCGTGCACCGGTGCCGCTCTTCGGGCGTGCGGGGCGGCTGCGGCGTCGGGGTGCGGCGCCCACCGGCTCTTCAGCGGATTCCAAGGGCTCTGCTGGCAGCGGCAGTTCGGTCTGCATCTCCGACACGTCACGGTCAGATCGATCAGATCGCTCCCTTCGCAAGCAGCGGCGGATCGGCTCGGGGTCCAGATCGCCGGCGCAGGCATGGTGCAGAAGTTGCGCGAAGGTGTAGCCGGGGTCGGCACACAGCGCCATGGCGAGGGCTTCCTGACCTTCCGTGGCGTCGCCGAGGGACCAGGCGACCCAGCCCGCGAGGGACAGCGGCGCCGCGGCGTGCTCTCCGTAGGCGCCGACGCAGCGACGGGCCAGAACCCTCCAGAGACGAAGTGCCGTTGCCGCGGCGTCGCCCTCCATCCATTCCGCAGCCTGATCACGCGTCGTACGGTCCTGCAGGCCGAGGATCAGCGCCGCGGCTTCGTCGTGCGCAAGGAGTTCGTCGTCCTGGAGATCCGCATCCAGCCTGTCGACGACCGTCGGCGCCGCAGCCATCCGCGCCATGATCCGGCGGGCCAGGTCGAGCGTGTCAGCGGCGACCTCGGCGTGCCCGTCCTCCTCGATGATCCGGCGCACGATCGCCATGCCCGCCGCGTCGAGAGCGGCCTCCTGGTCCGCTGCGGCGGCGGATTCCCATGGGGCGAGCCGCGCCCGCATCTCCCGTGGTGTGACACCCACTTGGACGCCGGCGTAGGCCGTGGCCGCGGCCAGGACCGACGAGCCCGGCCGCATCAGCGGTACGCCTTCCGGCGGGCAGCACTGCTTGTTCGGACAGCAGTAGGTCCAGAAACTGCCCGCCGAGATGCACACGACCTCGAAGACCGGGACGTCGAGGCTCCCGCAGGCTGTGCGGAGCACTTGCGCGAGGGGGCGCAGGCGTTCCATGACCTGCCGTCCGGATTCGGCGCCGACGGGCTCCGCGCACAGGAAGGCGACAACGCCGTCAGGCCGGGTGCCACGCCGCTCGCAGCCGCCCACCAGACACTGGGCGAGCTGCTCCGCGATGGGTGGCCAGTCCTCCGCGCGCCCGGGAATACCGAGGCGCACACGGCCACCGAACCGCCCCCGCTCGCCGTGCAGAGCGATGAGGACGACGCTCTCCTCGGGCCGGAACCCGAGCAAGTACGGCAAGGAATCAGCGAGTTCGGCCGGGGTGCGCAGAGTGACCAGGGTCTCGTCGATGGAGTCGGTGGGGTGGGTGGAGTGGGTGGAATCGATCGGGTCGATCGAGTCGATGGAGTCGATCGGGTCGTTCTGTTCGCTGTGATTCGCCATGCGCCGACTCTCCCGCGGATCACCGGATTCCGGTTTGCCCTGTGGATAAGTGCGATCAGGGGCACGCCAAGAGTTGTCCACAGGTCCGCTGCTCGCACTCATGCGCAATCAAGTGGAGTCGGCCACGCGAGCCGGAATCACCGCTCGCAAGGTCCGGGTCAGAGCCACCCACGGCGCCGAGCGATGCGAACCGCGTCGAGTCGACTCCTGGCTCCAGCTTTCTGCACGGTGGACAGGAGATGGTTGCGCACGGTCCCGACGGACAGGTGGAGATGCGCGGCCGTCTCCTCGGGGCTTTCGCCCTCGGCGGCCAGGCCGAGGATCTCCGACTCCCGGGGAGTCAGCGGGTTGGGTGTCCGAGCGCTGCCCATGACGGCCACATCGGTGCCGACGACGCGCTCACCCCAGCTCAGGCGCCTGACCGTCTCGACCAGCTCATCGGCCGATGCATCGTCGGAGATCACTCCGGCGACGTCGGCCTGCAGGGCACGCTGGATCCCGCCCGCGGACAGGGCTCCCATGACCAGCAGGATCGCGGATCTCTGAAATGCCTCGCGGGTCCGTCCGAGCTTCTCGAATTCCGCTCTGCTGCCGTCGGCCAGGCAAAGGACCAGCACATCGGGACGGGGCTCCCCGCCCGTCGGAACGGACACCACATCGTCCGCACCCCCCAGCACCCGGATGCCCGCGCGGGAGGAAAGCATGGCGGCGATGCCGCTGCGCGACAGTGCGCCCTGCGCGATGATCAGTACACCGATGGTGTCCGGCTCGCTGTCGACCGGTACGCGGCCCTGGAACCGTTCCACGCTCATCAACGCCGAGAAGGCACCATCCTCCCCGTCTCCGCACAGGTAAAGCCGACTTGCTCCTCTTTTCGTGAAGCTCACGAAACCCCCGCCCCCTCAGTACGGAAGATCAGGTCCATTCCCTGACGGACCCGCGCCAAGACCCGGCGCCTGCTTCGCGGCCATCAACCACTGATTGATCAAACCCCCAGCACAGCAACATGAGTTGATGCCACGAAGCAGGAGGCTAAGCCGCTGATCCACGCCCGTCAACTCATGTGAATGAGCAGCCCATCGACTCCCACACGAGTGTGCCGCTAGATTGAGGCGGGGACGGAGGTGCGATGTGACTGATCCAGAGGGCGTCGACGTGGGTTCGCTCGCCGCCAAGTTGAACTATCTATTTGAGACAGTTGTGCCGGTGGGGCGCGGCCCGTACAGCACGGAAGAGGTGGCACGCGCCATCTCTTCCGGCAGCGTCTCCATCTCCGGCAGCTACATCTGGCTGCTGCGCAAGGGGCAGCGCGACAACCCCACCCTCAAGCACGTCGAAGCGCTCGCCCGGTTCTTCGGGGTGCCGCCGGCCTACTTCTTCGACGATCAGGTGACCCAGGACGTCGACCGTGAACTCGCATTGATGGTCGCGCTGCGGACCGCTGGAGTGCAGCACGTGGCACTGAGGGCCGCAGGCCTGTCGCCCAAGACCCTCCGGTCCATCAAGGAGATCATCGAGCATGCCCGCGAGCTGGAAGGACTCCCCGGACAATCCGCTGCGGGGCCCGGCGGCGAGTAGGGCGGGAGCACCCACAGGGTGATCATTTCCGGCCATTACGGTCGACCGGCAGCCCACGGAGACAGTTAGCATTCAAGTGCCCAAATCGCTGTACGGGCGCGTGACTTTGCCATCGGGTTGGAGGACGCATGCCGCAGAACGCGCGAGTCCGGGAGCTTCCTCGCCAGACGGAAGGCCGCCGGAGCTGTCCTTCGGGCGAAATCGGTCATTGCCCGTGAAGTTATCCGTCATCTCCCGCTGGTGGTCCGTCCACAGGAAATTCCGGCGACTGCGCCGTACGTCCCAAGAGTTTCTGGACCGTCTCGATCTTCCCGCCGGAAGCGGAATCTCGGCACTCATCGACCGGCTGAGCGATACGCGCAACCGTCCCATCCAGGTGCTGCCGATCTCGCTGGGCGCCGGCGAACCCTGCGGAATATGGCTGGCGACGGACAGTGTCGACATCATCATCGTCGAGGCCGACACCACTGCGTTCCACCGGGACCACATCATTGCGCACGAGCTGGCGCACATGCTGTGCAGCCATTCCGGCTCCCAGGAGCTGGAATCGGAGAACATGAGCCTGCTGTTTCCGCACCTCGATGTCGAGCGCGTACTCGGCATTCTCGGCCGAACGGCCTATCCGACCGAGGACGAACAGGCTGCGGAGATCGTCGCCTCACTGATCCTTGAGCACATCTCCCGCCCGCCCATGGAGTCCAGATGGGCGGTGCCCTCCAGCGATGCGGAAACCGTTGCACGGATCGACCAGTCCCTGAGGTCCCCAAAATAGCCGGTGTGGACTCAGCAGACGGATCCCGCGGAGACCCCGACGGACTGGAGTTGTGTTGCTCGAGGTCAAGAGCACGGTCTTTCCGCTGTGCACCGCCCTCTGTGTGCTCGTCCTGCTCTACAAACTGCGCGACGTACGCGCCCATCGCACCGACCCGGCGCTGCTGGCACTGCTCATTGCTTTCTCCTGCAAGGCAGCCTCTTTCGCACTGTCCACACCGTCGGTCTCGCAAGCGGTGGACGGCCGCACGGGGATACCCGATCTGGGCGCGCTGGGCATCCATCTCTTCGGCGGCGTAGCCTCGAGCGCAGCCATCCTCATCGCGATCGCCTACTGGGTCTATCCGCCGCAAGAGGCTCGCCGCAAGGCTTTCTGGAGACTGCTCAGCAGTGCGCTGTGCGCCGCCGTGATGGTGACGATGTGGTTCGTGGCCCACTCCGGGGCCCAAGGACGGGCCACCCACTACTTGCTGCAACAGGCACACCGGCCGCCTGTCGCCATCTATCTGCTGGTTTATGTGACCGCTTTCGGATCCGGGATGGTCGAGATCATCCGGCTGTGCCGACGATTCGGGCGCGTCGCCGGACGCCAATGGCTGCGACGGGGTCTGTACGCCACCGGGATCGGCGCGGGTGCTTACCTCATCTACTGCATTCATCGCGCGACAGCAGTGCTCGCCGTACAGTTCGGGCTCGATCCGCTTCGCTGGGAGCTGCTCACACCGCTGGCCAACGGACTGGGCATTCTCTTTCTCTCGGTGGGGCTCACGATGCCTTCCTGGGGGCCGACAGCCTCCGACGTACCCCGCAAAGTACGCAACTTCATCAGCTACCAGCGGCTGCAACCGCTGTGGCGCGCCCTCTGCAAGGCACACCCCCACATCGTGCTGGAGCCACAGCAGTCCGCCCCTCTTGTCCGCATGATGCCCGGCAACATCAACTACCGCCTCTACCGTGAAGTCATCGAGATCCAGGACGGGTTGCTGGCCCTTCGGCCCTACATGGACCCGGCGGTCACCGCAAGCGCCCGCGAGACCGCCGTACTTGCAGGCCTGTCAGGGAGAGCCCTGCAGGCGGCAGTTCAGGCCACGGTGCTCAGCCAGGCCTTGCGGGCCGAGCGCGCCGACCCCGGCCTCCGGGTTCCCGAGGTGCCCGCGCCACGGGAGCCGTACCTGCGCGAGAGTGGCGACTACGCCACAGAAGTGGCCTGGCTGCTGAGTGTGGCCAGAGCTTTCTCCCGTCTTCCGCCCCCCGGCCAGAGGAGTTCCTCGTGAAGTACCGCACGCTCGGCACCCACGGACCACGTGTGTCATCCGTGGGCCTTGGCTGCATGGGCATGTCGATCGCCTACGGGGCCCCGGACGACGCCGAGTCCCGACGCACCCTGGACCGGGCGCTCGATCTGGGTGTCAATTTCCTGGACACGGCGGACGCCTACGGGCGGGGAGCCAACGAGGAACTCCTGGGCGCCTGGCTGCGACGCCGGGCGGCCGACCGGGAACGAGTCGTACTGGCCACGAAGTTCGGGCTGCGTCACGACGCGGCATCAGGCCGGGTGAACGTCGTGGACACGTCTGCGGGATACGTACGGACAGCCTGTCACGCCTCGATGCGACGCCTGGGTGTCGAGTACATAGACCTCTACTGTGTGCACCGCCGCGATCCCGCGACCCCCATCGAGGAAACGGTCGCCGCCATGGCCGAGTTGGTGGCAGCGGGCGACATCCGGCACCTGGCCCTGAGTGAGGTGAGCGCAGGCACTCTGCGCAGGGCCCATGCCGTACATCCCATCAGCGCGGTCCAGTTGGAGTATTCGCTGTTCACCCGGGATGTGGTGGAGGGCGACATGCTGGACACCTGCAGGGAGTTGGGTATCGCTGTGGTGGCGTACTCACCGCTCGGCCGCGCCATGCTCACCGGGAACATCACCTCCTCCGGCGAGTTGAGCAGCGACGACAATCGCAGGCGCTGGCCGCGGTTCGCCGATGAGAACATCCGGCACAACCTGACGCTCGTCGACGCGGTGCACCGGGTGGCGGCACGGATCGGCTGCACCCCCGCCCAGGCGGCGCTGGCCTGGCTGCTGGCCCAGGGCGAGGACATCGTCCCCATTCCCGGCACGAAGAAGAGGCACTACCTGGAGGAGAACGCGGGGGCTGCCGATGTGGTCCTGAGCAGGGAGCACATCGGCCTGCTCAGGAGTGCCGTGCCGGACGGCTCGGTGGCCGGCGGTCGTTATCCGGACCAGGCGATGTCCCGGCTCGGGCACTGATCCCGGCCAGCGCGGCCCGCCCGGGCGTGCGGCAGCCAGATCTGTGCCGCCCGGTGGGGCCACCCATGGATATCCCATGATTTCGCCGGTGAACCGTGCTCCGCCCATGCACCCGGCCGATCCTGTTGGAGAACAAGAGAGACCAATGGAGGGGAGCGGTCCGCATGGGGTCGGAGAGGAAGCCGGCGCGCAGCGTCGCCGACACATGGAAGCGGACCGCCGGCCTGCTCGCGGCTGTCATGGTGCTGCTGGTCCCCGGTACTGGTTCGGCCGGCGCGCAGGGCGCGGGTCCCACTCGCACCTCCGGCGGGTACGCCGCCGCCGCGAGCGGGGAGCCATCGATAGCCGTGCCGTACCGCGTGGACGAACTGTGGCGGCGTGGCATCACGGGCCGGGGTGCCACCGTCGCCGTGCTCGTCTCCTTCGGAGACCCGGGCATAGAGAAGTTCATGGCGGACTACGACGAGCAGTACGCACTTCCCCCGGCCGACATCCGGCGGGTGGAGCCCTTGGGAAAGCCGCCCTCCTGCACCGACCCCGGAGTCAACACGGAAAACTGCCTGGCCTGGGTGTCGGAGACCCGGCTCGATGTCGCGATGGTCCACTCGCTGGCACCTGAGGCACGCATCCTGATCGCTGCCTCGCCCGTGGACGAGACCCAGGGCGACAGCGGCATGCCCGAGATGATGCGCACCCTGGACCATCTCACGCGGCACCGGCTGGCAGATGTGGTGTCCATGAGCTTCGGCTCCGTCGAGGAGAACTTCAACAGCCCTGATTCCCTCCGCCGTTACAGTCGGACACTTGCCCGTGCCCGCGCTGCGGGCACAACCCTGGTCGCCTCGTCGGGAGACCATGGAGCCAGCGGCCCACTGCGCGACGATCCCACCCTGCACCACCCCCGGCGTGTGGTGGCCTGGCCGGCCTCGGACCCCGGGGTGACCGCTGTCGGCGGCTCACTGCTGCACGTCGACCCACAGGGCCACCGCACTTCCCCCGACACACTGTGGCCCAAGTCGGGGGCGGGCCACTCGTCCGTCTTCCCGCGTCCCCTGTGGCAGCGTCCTGTGGCGGGTACCGGCTCCGGGTCCGGGCGTTCGGTTCCGGACATCACGATGCAGGGCGCGGCCGGAACATCCCAGTCGGCCCCGCTCTTCGCCGGGGTGCTCGCCCTTGCGGTGCAGTCGCACCGCGGGCCGCTCGGAGACATCAACCCGGCCCTCTACCGGCTCGGCGCGGCTGGTCCCGCCGCCGGGATCGTCGATGTCACGCAGGGCGCCAACTCCTATGCCGAAGTACCGGGGTTCACCGCGAGACACGGCTACGACACGGCCAGTGGCTGGGGCACGGTCGACGTTCCCCGGTTCGTCCGTGCTCTGGCCCTCGCCGTGACGTGAACCGGCCACGGGGCCGATGGCGCGTACCCGGCGGTCACCGATCGCCGGACAGGAAATGCTGGAGCGAGAGAGAGTGCACGTGAACGATCACGCAGGCGCTGGAGCCGGGCTTCACTTAGGGGGGTCGGCGCACAACCGCCCACGGGACCGTGACGCGGCGCCACCTGGACAGCGTCCCTGGGCCGTGCGTCTCAGCGCGGTGCGCAAGGTGCACGGCAGCGGGCGTTCCGCCGTGACGGCACTCGACGGGATCACCGCGGAGTTGCCGTACGGAACGTTCACCGCCGTGATGGGACCCTCCGGTTCGGGCAAGAGCACATTCCTGCACTGCGCCTCCGGTCTGGACCGCCCGGACCAGGGCACCGTCGAGATCGGCGGCCGGGAGCTGGGACCCCTGGGCGAACGCGAGCTGACGGTGCTGCGGCGGGAGCGCGTCGGTTTCGTGTTCCAGGGATTCAACCTCCTCCCCGCACTGACAGCCGAACAGAACATCACCCTTCCCGTGCGGTTGGCGGGCCGCCGCACTCGGCTCGACCGCCCCTGGCTCGAGCAGCTGCTCGAGTACACCGGGCTCACCGAGCGTCGTGGGCACCGGCCGGGTGAACTCTCCGGCGGTCAGCAACAGCGGGTGGCGATCGCCCGTGCACTCATCACCCGCCCTGAGGCAGTCTTCGCCGACGAGCCCACCGGAGCCCTGGACACCACCTCGGCCCGCAAGGTCCTCGAGATGCTGCGCGGCCTGGTGGACGACATCGGCCAGACGGTTCTGATGGTCACCCACGATCCGGTGGCCGCCTCGTACGCGGATGCCGTCCTGGTCCTGACGGACGGACGCATCACCGAGGTGTTGCCACGCGCGTCGGCCGGCACCATCGCCGAGCACATGGCGCGACTGGGGGCATGAAGAGATGCTCCTCCTCTTGGCATGGTGGACCATCCGCACCAGGAAGGTCTCCTTCGCCGGGTCCTTCGTGGCCATGCTCTGTGCACAGGCGCTGATCACAGCCTGCGCGGTACTGCTGGACGCCGGGAGCAGATCGACTCCCGCTCAGGGCGGCGCGGACGTGGTGTCCTTCGTCGTGCCCTTCGGCTTCATCTGCCTGTTCGTCATGGTGTTCGCGGTGGGGGGCGCGTTCTCCCTGTCCGTCCAGCAGCGGATACGGGAGGTCGCCCTGCTGCGGGCCGTCGCCGCGACGCCCGGCCAGGTCCGCAGACTCATCGCATACGAGGCACTGGTCGTCACCGGCATCGCCGCTGTCCCCGGCTGCGGGCTCGGTGTGCTGCTGGCCGGGGGCCTGCGCGCCTGGTTGGTGGCCCAGGGCATGATCCCGGCCGCCTTCCCTCTCGACTTCGGCCCGCTGAGCATCCTGACCGCCCTGTTGATCTGCTGGATCACTGCCGAATCCGCGGTTTGGAGCAGCGGCAGAAGGGCCTCCCGGGTGCGCGCCGTACAGGCGTTGAGCGAGGCTTCCCTGCCGCGCCGCCGGGCAGGTTCGGTGCGTACCGGCTGCGGCCTCGCAGTCCTGGCCGGAGGCGTCTGGGGGCTCGCGGCGATCTATGGTTCCGGGGGCTCCGATGCGGCGAACAGCGCCGTGGCGATGGTCATGGTGCTGATGATCGCCGTGGGTCTGCTCGCCCCCTGGACAGGGAAGCTGGCGGGCGCCGGGCTCGGCCTCCTGTGCCAGGCGCTGTTCCCCGTCGTCGGCCAGCTGGTGAGGACCAACCTCACCACGGGCTACCGTCGGCTGGGCGCCGCGGCCACTCCCCTCGCGCTCACCGTCGCCTTCGCTGCCGTAGCCCTGTTCGTACCGCAGATGAAGTGGCACGAACAGCAGCAGCAGGACGGGCAGCGCATGATGGCCGACCAGGTCGTCCAGAGCACCGGCAACGGGCTGCCGGCCACTGCCGCCCGAACTCTGCGCGATATTCGGGGAACTGGCGCCGCGCTCGGCACGATGGGCACCTACGTGACGGTCGCCGTCGACGACGACGGATCGCAACCGGGGTCCGGCGGCATCGCACAAGCCGTCACCGGGGGTCCGCTGGACGAGGTCCTGGATCTGGGCGTCGTACAGGGTACCGCCCATGAACTGGGGCCGCGGGACGTCGCGTTGAGCAGGGACCTGGCACGGCGGGCCCATGTGCGGGCCGGTGACGAAGTGCGGCTGGCCATGGAGGACGACCGGACGGAGAAGGTCAAGGTCGCGGCCGTGTACAGCCGCTCCCGTGGATTCGGCGAGGCCGTGGTTCCGCAGCGGCTGACAGCCGGTCACCTGAGCGACGGGCAGCTGCTCCAGGATGCCGTGTACATGCGCGCCAAGCCCGGCCAGGGGAATCAACTCGCCGACGGCCTGGCAAAGTTGCACCGCGCCGAGCCGTCCTGGCACGTGCTCGACCGTGATGCCTACCGGGCCGAGGCGCTGCGCCGGCAGGATGCCTCCATGATCGCCACCTATCTGCTTCTGGTCGTGGTGACGGTCTTCACTTCGATCTCGGTCGTGAACACCCTCGTGATGACGACGATGGAACGGTCGGGCGAGTTCGCTCTCCTCCGCCTCATCGGAGCCACCCGCAAACAGGTCGCCCGCATGATGCGTCTGGAGACCGCGGTGATCGTCCTGGCCGCGCTTCTGGTCGGAGCGCTGGTCGCGGGGGCCGTCCTCTCCGTGTTCAGTCACGCGCTGACCGGATCGGCCCGCCCACATCTCGCAGGCATCACCCTCGCCCTCATCCTGGGCGGAGCCGGCATCCTCGCGCTCGCCACCGGCGTCTCCACCACCCGCATGGCCCTCCGGCAGCGCCCCACCACCGCGCTGCGCGGGGCCGGATAGGCAGCTCGGCGGCACAGACCGAAAGACAGAAAGCCGTCGGCCCGAGCGGATTCCACCGC